>NZ_JBHVGB010000040.1:0-36284 GCF_042801335.1 Nocardioides sp. NPDC057577
GCAACGCCCCGGCCGTAGTGGCCGGGGCGTTGCCTTTTCCGAGAAGGTCGAAATGGCGGCCGAGTAGTTAGTTGTGGCGGACGAAAGTAGAGTTTCGTCCGCCATTTCTGCGGTTTCGGCGGCTGGTTAAGGGAGCGCGAAGAAGTCTGGTTCCACCTCGGTGGCCAGGTTGTCTTTCAGGAGGCCTTCCAGGGCACGTTGCCGCTGGGTCTCGTCGGACCAGACGACGTCGAGACGGCTGCGGTGCACGGGGGAGTCGGCGTCGCGGAGAACAGCCATGAGGCGGCCGCGGCACTGGCGGTCGGTGCCAGCCCAGGTCTGGACCTTACGAGGAGGGCCGTCGTACGCCGGGTGGCCGGCGGCGCGCCAGGCGCACTGGTCCGCGACCGGGCAATTGGCGCAGGACGGGTTGGCCGCGGTGCAGACGAGGGCGCCGAGCTCCATGACCGCGACCGACCACGTCGCGGCGGTCGGCTCGTCCTGCGGGAGTATGCCGGCGGCGAGCTCGCGCTCGGCCTTGTTGACCGACTGTGCGGGGAACTCGACTCCGCTCAGCGTCCGGGCGAGGACGCGGCGTACGTTCGTGTCGAGGACCACGTGCCGCTTGCCGTATGCGAAGGTGGCGATCGCCGCCGCGGTGTAGTCGCCGACGCCCGGGAGTGCGATCAGCTCGTCATACATCGCCGGCACCTCGCCGCCGTGGTGCTCGACGATCGCGGTGGCGGCGGCGTGCAGCCGTAGCGCCCGACGCGGGTAGCCGAGGCGGCCCCAGGCGCGTACGGCCTCGCCGGTCGGCTCGGCGGCCAGGTCGGCCGGGGTCGGCCAGCGTTCCATCCAGGCCTCGTGGACCGGGAGCACGCGGGAGACCGGGGTCTGCTGGAGCATGAACTCGCTGACCATCACCGACCACGGTGTCGCGGTCGCGGAGCGCCACGGGAGGTCGCGGGCATTGGCGTCGTACCAGTCCAGGACGGCGTCGTGGAGAACTGTCACACCCAGATTGTGCCGTGCGACAGGTATGGCACGGAGTGGCACCCCGAAACCTGCGCACCGGATCATTACGGTGTCGCCTATGGCCCGCTCGAGAAGGACTGGAGGACGGCTACCGGCCTCGGTCTACTGGCGCCGGCGGCTGGCGGTGCTCAGCATCGTCCTGCTCCTGATCGTCGGGATCTCGCGGTTCTTCTTCAGTGGTTCCGACGGCGCGGATGACACCGCAACACCTGTGGCCGACGAACCCACGGCGACGGTGACGGTCACGCCGACGCCCAGCGCGAAGCCGTCGAAGGAAGCAGGCAACGCGGGCGGCAACCAGGGCGGCAACAAGCCCAAGAAGCCGAAGAGCAGCGCGCCGCCGGAGCCGACCGGCGAGTGCTCGCCCTCCGACATCATCGTCGAGCCGGCCGTCACCGACGCCTACTCCTACGACAACGTCACCATCCCGCTGCAGCTGCGCACCGTGAAGGCTTCTGCCTGCACCTGGAAGCTGTCCGCCGACGCGCTCCAGGTGCGGATCTCGCAGAAGGGCGGCGACCTGGTCTGGTCGACGGTCGACTGCGCCAAGGCCGTGCCGACCAGGGAGATCGTCGTACGCCGCGACGTCGTCACCACGCTGCCCCTGACCTGGAGCGGCCGACGTGTCGTCGCGGGCGAGTGCACCGGTCACGGCCCGTGGGTGAAGCCGAACTTCTTCGTGATCGTCGCCGCCGCCCTCGGTGGCGAACCGTCATCGGCCACCTTCGGCCTCTACAAGCCGGGCACCGCCCTGTCGCGTACGGAACCCGACTCCCCGGTCAACTAACAGCCGAGCCGTCACCCCCGTCGGCCGAGGCGTCACCCCGGTCGGCCGAGGCGTCACCCCGGTCGGCCGAGGCGTCACCCGCGTCGGCCGAGGCGTCACCCGCGTCGGCCGAGACGTCACCCGCGTCGCCCGAGACGTCACCGGCTGCCAACTCGACCGTCCTAGCTGACGCCTCGACCGACGTAACTGACGCCTCGGCCGTCCTAGCTGACGCTTCGGCCGACGCGGGCGACGCTTCGGCAGGGGTCAGACGTAGCGCTCGAGGATGGTGGACTCGGCGAGGCGGGAGAGGCCCTCGCGTACGGAGCGGGCGCGGAGCTCACCGACGCCTTCGACGGCCTGGAGGTCGTCGACGCTGGCGGAGAGGAGCTTCTGGAGGGTGCCGAAGTGGTCGACGAGACGGTCGACGACGGCGGGTGGGAGGCGGGGGACCTTGGCGAGGAGGCGGTAGCCGCGCGGGGCGACGGCGCCGTCGAGCGCGTCGGAGGTGGTCAAGCCCAGGACCCGGGCGGTCGCGGCGGGGTCGACGAGCTCGGCGGAGTTGAGCGCCTCGAGCTCGGCCAGCAGCTCCTCGGGCGAACGCGCGCGCCGGCCGCGGGGGAGGTAGTCGCGGATGACCATCTCGCGCTCAGCGTCGACGCCGGTGATGAGCTCCTCCAGCTGGAGGGACAGCAGCCGGCCGTCGGTGCCGAGCTCGAGCACGTAGTCCTCGATCTCGCGGGCGATGCGGGTGACCATCTCCAGGCGCTGGGCGACGACGGCCACGTCGCGCACGGTCACCAGGTCCTCGATCTCGAGCGCCGACAGGGTGGAGGCCACCTCGTCGAGGCGCAGCTTGTAGCGCTCCAGGGTCGCCAGCGCCTGGTTGGCGCGGGAGAGGATCTGGCCGGAGTCCTCCAGGACGTGGCGGGTCTCCCCGACGTACGCAGCGATGATCTGCATCGACTGGGACACCGAGATCACCGGGCGACCGGTCTGCTTCGCGACCCGGTCGGCGGTGCGGTGCCGGGTGCCGGTCTCGGTCGAGGGGATGGTGTGGTCGGGCATCAGGTGGACGGCGGCCTGGACGATCCGGCTCAGCGAGTCGTCGACGATGATCGCCCCGTCCATCTTGGCGAGCTCACGCAGGCCGGTGGAGGTGAACGGGACGTCGAGCGTGAAGCCACCGGTCGCGATGCCGTCGACCATCTTGTCGTGGCCGAGCACGATCAGCGCGCCGGTGCGGCCGCGGAGAATCCGCTCGAGCCCGTCACGCAGCGGTGTTCCGGGCGCGATCAAAGCAAGCGTCTCGCGCAGTCGGATGGAGTCCGCGGTGCGGTCGGCGGGCACGGGGATCCTTTCGGAGTGGGATGGGGCGATTCTAGCCGTGGATCCAACCGTAACGCCGAGAACGTTCGGCCACGAGTCACCAAGCCGATCACACCAAGCGGAGGAATTCCAGCGCAGCACTGATGCTGTGCACCTCAAAGACACGCATCCCGTCGACTTCGCGCTCATTGGGGCGGTTGGGCACCGGCGCCCCTGGGTCGGCCGGGACGACGGCGACGGTGAACCCGAGCCGCGCCGCCTCGGAGAGTCGCTGGTCGAGATCTCGCACCCGACGCAGCTCGCCGGCGAGACCGATCTCGCCGAGCGCGACCACCCCGCGTGGCGTCGGTGTGCCGGTGTGGCTCGAGGCGACCGCGAGCGCCATCGCCAGGTCGGCGGCCGGATCGCTGATCCGGGCCCCGCCGACGGTCGAGGCGAACACGTCGCGACCGGAGAGGCCGACCCTCGCGTGGCGTTGCAGCACGGCGAGGATCATCGCGAGCCGGGAGCCGTCCAACCCCGAGGTCGTACGCTTCGCGCGCTCCTCCGCGCCCAGCACGGTCAGCGCCTGGATCTCGGCGAGCAGCGGCCGGCGACCCTCCATCGTCACGGTGACGCACGTGCCGGGGACCGAGACGTGGTGGGTCTCCACGAAGAGTCCCGAGGGGTCGGTGACCGCCACGATGCCGTCCGAGGACAGGTCGAAGCAGCCCACCTCGTCCACGGGGCCGAAGCGGTTCTTCATCGCCCGCACCATCCGGAACCTCGAGTCGCGCGCGCCCTCGAAGTGGAGGACCACGTCGACCAGGTGCTCCAGCACCCGCGGCCCGGCGATCGCCCCGTCCTTGGTCACGTGGCCGACCACGACGGTCGTGATGTTGCGGGTCTTGGCCACCCGGATCAGCGCCGCCGCCACCTCGCGCACCTGGGTCACCCCACCGGGAACGCCTTCGACACCCGATGCGCCGATGGTCTGCACGGAGTCGACCACGATCAGGTCGGGCCGGGTCTCCTCGATGTGGGTGAGCACGGCGCCGAGATCCGTCTCGGCGGCGAGGTAGAGCTCGTCCTGGATCGCGTTGGTCCGATCGGCGCGGAGGCGCACCTGCGAGGCCGACTCCTCGCCGGTCACGTACAGCGCCCGGCGCCCGTAGCGAGCCGTCTGCGCCGCCACCTCCAGCAGCAGCGTCGACTTCCCGACGCCCGGCTCGCCGGCCAGCAGGATCGCCGCTCCCGGCACCAGCCCGCCGCCGAGGACCCGGTCGAGCTCCGGCACTCCCGACGTACGCCGCTCCGACTCGGTCACCGACACGGTCCCGATCGGCACCGCTGCGGTCGAAACGGGGGCTGCCTGCGTACGTCCGATCGGAGCGGCCGCCTCGGCGACCGACCCCCACGCCTGGCACTCGCCGCAGCGGCCGACCCACTTCCCGGTCTCCCACCCGCACTCCGAGCAGCGGTAGGTGGCGCGTTTGGACGAGCGTGCGGTAGCCATGGCCAGCAACTTAGACCACGGCACCGACATCCGAGCCTGCGTCCCCGCGAGGCACGAGCGGGGGCGCAACGGGAGGAGGTCGAGCGAGCGCAGCCGGGTGAGCGAAGCGGGTCGAGACCTGAGTTGGTTTCGAGGATCGTCCCGAACGAAGCAGGCTGAGACCGATATAGGGGCGAAAGCGTCCCAAGAGCCCGGCCTTCGTTACCATGTCTTGGAACGATCCAGAGTTCCACGTCGGCATCAAGGGAGGCAGAGCGTGGCGGTGCCGCGTTCCGGCGGTCATATATCGGCCGCTCCGCCGACCCTGGCGGACGTCGCTGAGCTGGCCGGCGTGTCCCGCCAGACGGTCTCCAACGCGGTCAACAACCCCGATCTGCTGCGCGCCGACACCCTGGCCAGGGTGCAGGATGCGATCGACAAGCTGGGCTATCAGCCCAACCGCGCCGCCCGGAGCCTCCGGACCAGAGCGAGCCACCTGATCGGCCTGCGGATGCCCGCCCTCCAGGAGGGCACCGCCAACGCGATGATGGACCGGTTCGTGCACACCTTCGTCGAGGCCGCGGCCGAGACCGGCTACCACGTACTCCTCTTCTACGGCGACCCCGCCGACCCGCTCGACGGCTACGACGAGCTGCTCCGGTCGACCGCGGTCGACGCGTTCGTCGTCACCGACACCCACCTCGGCGGCCAGCAGACGACCTGGCTGCAGTCGCGGCGCGCGCGGTTCGTCTCCTTCGGGCGTCCGTGGACCCAGCCCGACGCCAAGCATCCCTGGGTCGACGTCGACCTCGCCTACGGCGCCGAGATCGCCACCGAGCACCTGATCGAGCGCGGCCACTCGAAGATCGCCTGGATCGGCTGGCACAAGGACTCGCTTCTCGGTGAGGAGCGAAGAAGCGGCTGGATCCACGCGATGCACACCCACGGCCTCTCGACCACCGGCCTGGCCTCGCGCACCGAGGACTCGATCAGCTCCGGCAAGGCCGCCGCCGACGCGATCCTCGACGAGACCGAGCCCACCGCGCTCGTCTGCGCCTCCGACACGCTCGCGATGGGCGTGCTCCACGCCCTGTTCGAGAGAAGGCTCCGACTCGGCGAGGACATCGCGGTCGTCGGCTTCGACGACTCCCAGGTCGCGCAGACGGTGCCGCCGGGCATCACGTCCGTACGTCCTCCGCTGGAGGAGGCGGCGCGCGAGCTGGTCAAGGCGCTCGAGGAGCTGCTCGCCACCCCTTCCTACGCCGCGCCCGGCGTGATGCTGAAACCCGTCCTGACCGTGCGAGGGTCTTCATAGAAGTGCCGATCCGCGCGACGATGGCCTCATGGGAACTGAGGACACGAACGACATCGTCGTCATCGGTGCTGGTCTCGCGGCAGTCAGCGCCATCGAAGCCCTTCGCGACGAGGGGTACGCCGGCCGCCTGACCCTGGTGGGGAAGGAACCGGAGCTGCCCTACGAGCGACCGCAGCTCTCCAAGGACTTCCTCTCCGGCGCCAAGGAGTTCAAGCTCTCCCACGACGAGGCGTGGTTCGCCGAGAAGGACGTCACCGTCCTCACCGGCATCACCGCGACCGCCCTGAACCTGGACCGCGGCACCGTCACGCTCGACAACGGTGACGACCTGCCGTTCGGCCAGGTGCTCCTGGCCACCGGAGCCGACCCGAAGACGCCGCCGATCCCCGGCATCGAGAACGCGAGGACCCTCCGCACCGTCGAGGACGCTCGCCGCCTCAAGGACGCGGTCGATCCCGGCACCAGGGTCGTCACGGTCGGTGGCGGCTGGATCGGGCTCGAGGTCGCCGCGTCGGTGACCGCGCTCGGCGGGAAGGCGGTCGTGCTCGAGGCGGCCGCGCAGCCGCTCCTCAACGTCCTCGGTCCGGTCCTCGCCGAGCACGTCGCCGACCTCCATGTCCGGCACGGAGTCGAGGTCCGCACCGGGACGACCGTCGAGTCGATCGAGCCGGGAGCCGTACGCACCAGCGAAGGCGAGGTCCCCGCCGACATCGTCCTGGTCGCCGTCGGTGCGGCACCGGCCACGGGGCTGGCCGCCGACGCCGGCCTCGAGGTCGGCGACGGCATCGTGGTCGACGAGCGGCTGCGTACGTCTGATCCTCGGGTCTTCGCGGCAGGTGACGTCGCGCTCGCGAAGCACACCGTGCTCGGTCCGCTGCGGGTCGAGCACTGGGACAACGCGATCAAGCAGGGCCGGCTGGCGGCCCGGTCGATGCTGGGCAAGGACGGCGCCTACGACTGGCAGCCCTACTTCTTCACCGACCAGTTCGAGTTCTCGATGGAGTACGTCGGCCGCTCCGCGCCCGAGGACGAGGTGCTCCTCCGCGGCAACGTCGACGGCGATGAGTTCATCGCCTACTGGCGAGACGGTGAGACGGTCACCGCCGGGATGAACGTCGGTATCTGGGACGTCAACGACAAGCTCCGCGAGCTGGTCGGGACCGATGCCGATCCCGACCAGCTCACCGAGTCACCCTGAGTGGGTCAGAAGCACTGCGAGGCGCTGTGGAAGACGCTCGACTGGATGCCGAGGTGGATGTGGTCGCTGTGGTCGGGGTAGCCCGGCCCGAGCACCTGCGGGAACGACTGGCGTGAGGCACGCCCGATGCCGCACATGGTCGTCGCGCTGCTGCCGGGCACCAGGTCCATGGCCCGGCCGTAGAGGTGGTTGCTGTTGGAGGCGCCGCCGACGGCGTCGTTGCATGCCCTCGAGCGGTAGGCCGAGGTCACCCGCAGCGGGTTGTCGCCGAGCCGGTGCCGGATCGCCTCGGCCCGCCACATCGCCTGCATGAGGTTGGCCTTGACCTGGGCGACCGTCACCCCGGAGATCGGCGTCGGCCAGCCGCCGTAGCAGACGTCGTCGACCTCGCTCCAGGCGAAGTGGACCGGGGTGCAGTCGTCGTCCTGGAGCGCGTAGATCTTGTTGAACGTGTTCGTCCCCGCGACCCCGTCGGCCGAGAGGCCGTAGGCGGCCTGGAAGTTGCGGACCGCGGTCGTCGTCGCCGGACCGTAGGACCCGTCGATGGAGAAGATCGTGCCGGAGGCCGCCCATCCGGCGACGCGGATCTGCAGCTGGGTGACCGCGTTGCCCGTGGACCCCTGCTGCAGGGTGCCGCTCCAGGTGTAGCAGGCGTCGGCGTGGGCGGGGGCGGCCGTGGAGGTGATGGCGACCAGGCTGGTCGCCAACGTGACGAGGAGAGAACCGATGACCGTGCCGAGGCGACGCCCGGGACGTGATGTGAGGCGCATCTGTGGAGCTCCTTATCTTTCCGAGAGGTCCGAGAGGACCCGAGTCGCTCCCTAGAGTGGCCTTCTTTGACGTCGTGTACTTGGATTTCGCGTGAATGTAATCACCAGGGAATGAGGCCGGCGTCCTCGAAGTAGCCGCCGGTCGGGCCGTCGTCGGGCAGGGTCGCGAGGCTGATCGCGATCCGGGCGCCCTCCTCGGGAGTGCGTACGCCGCGGAATCCGTTGAGGTCGGTGGCCACGAACCCGGGGCAGCCGAGGTTGATCAGGATGTTCGTGTCACGCAGCTCCTTGGCGTACTGGATCGTGACGGCGTTGAGGTAGGTCTTCGTCGGGCTGTACGCCCCCGAGATCGGCCCCACGGCCAGCGGGTCGTCCGACGCCGTCTGCCGGGCGAGGGAGCCGACGCCGCTGGACATGTTGACGATCCGCGGCGCCGCTGACCGCCGAAGCAGGGGCAGCATCGCGTTGATGACCCGGACCACGCCGAAGACGTTGGTCTCGACGGCGGCCCGCATCTGATCGATCGAGACCTCGGTCGGGTTCTGCGGCATGCCGCCGGTGATGCCGGCGTTGTTGACGAGTACGTCCAGGCCGCCGTGCACCTCCTCGATCAGGTGGGCTGCGGCCGCGACGCCGGCGTCGTCGGTGACGTCCAACGGCACCCCGAAGGCGTCGACGCCGTTGGCCCGCAGCTTCTCCACCGCGGCCTCCCGGCGGCCGTCGTCGCGGGCGCCGACGCCGACCTTCCAGCCGCGCGCACCGAGGCCCGCGGCGATCTCGTAGCCGATTCCCTTGTTGGCGCCGGTGACCAGCGCGATCGTGTTCTCGCTCATGTCTCCAGCCTGGTCAGGGACCGCAGAACACTCCAATATCACCTCGGTGGCCACCTATACCGATCGGGTATGTTTCCAGGTCGGAGTAGGGTTGGGGCCATGGAGACCCGGGAGCTTCGCTACTTCGTCGCGGTCGCCGAGGAGCTGCACTTCAGCCGCGCGGCGGTGCGTCTCGGGATTGCCCAGCCGCCGCTGTCGCGCGCGATCAGCCAGCTCGAGCGACGCCTGGGCGGGCCGCTGCTGGAGCGCAACAGCCGCGGCGTCTCGCTGACCGACGCCGGCCGGGTGCTCCTGGCCGAGGCCCGCGCCGCGCTCGACGCGGTCGATGCCGCCGAGCGCCGCACCCGCCGCGCCACGGGCAGCGGCGACGACCCCGGCCTGGTCCTCGTCTCGAAGGCAGGTGCCGCGACCGAGCTGCTGACCAAGCTGCTGGACGCGTACGCCGCAGAGCCCGGCTCGGTGAAGGTCGAGGTCACCCTCTGCGGCATCGGAGAGCAGGGGCCGCATCTGCGCGACGGCCGTGCCGACGTAGCTCTCCTGCACCGGCCCTTCGACTCGACCGACGGGCTCGACAGCGAGGACCTGCTCACCGAGGGACAGGTCGCGGTGCTGCCCTCCGGTCACCCGTGGGCGACCCGTTCACACCTGCGGCTGGCCGACCTCGACGACATCCCCGACGTCCCGCCGATGCGCTGGCCGTCGGGCGGTGGCAAGGCCGGCGGTGCCGGTCCGGAGGTCCGCGACTCGACGCAGCTCTACCAGCTGATCGCGCTCGGCCGGGCGTACGCGGTCCTGCCGGAGTCCGCGCGCGCCGAGCAGCATCACGGCATCGCCACCGTCCCGGTCCTGGGCGCGCCCGAGGTCACCACGGTCATCGCCTGGCCGCAGCACAGCCGCTCGCTCGCGCTGGCCACGCTGGTTCAGGTCGCGACAAGGCTCTAGCTCTGCTGATCAGAAGCGCTTCCACCAGAGGTTCACCGCGTAGTCGACATACGTCCCCCGGTGTTCCTCCAGGATCGTGGCGGCCGTGGCGGCGTCGAACTCGATGCGTACGACCGCCTCCAGGTCCGCGCGCGAGCTGAACGACCAGTCCATCTCGACGGGGACCCGCGTCCAGCCGTGCATCGACCAGAACCGCTCCTGCTCCTCCGGCGGTGGAACCTTCGGGTAGCCGCGACGGAACCACGCGCCGAAGCTCGACCGGGAGCCGTCGTTGTCGATCACCATCGCCACGCCGCCGCGGCGCATCACCCGGTCGAGCTCGCCGAGCCCCGGCTCGGAGCCCGGGCCGAAGAAGTAGGCCCAGCGGGCGTGCATCACGTCGACGGAGGCCGGCGGCAGCGGGAGCTGTTGCGCGATCCCGTTGTGGACGGTGACGTTCGGGAGTCGCTTCGTACGCCGCCGGGCCAACGTCACGAGATCCGGATGGGGCTCGATGCCGGTGACCGTGCGGGCGGTCTCGGCGAACTTCGGCAGGTAGAACCCGGTCCCGCAGCCCAGGTCGAGCACGTCGCGCCCGGCCCACGGCGCGGTCTCGGCCATGGCGGCCCAGAGCCGCCCGTGCGGGTCGAGGGCGCGGTTCTCGATCTCGTACGTCGCGGTGTGGTTCCAGATGTTGGGGGACGGAATCGCTCCCGTCGCCCCCGGCAGGTCGAGCCTGGTCAGATCCGGACCTCGCCGCGCGGCGTCACGAACTTGGCGGCCAGCAGGCCGGGGGTGCCGTGCTCGGCGACCCAGTCGATGTGGACGTTCTCGGCGGGCTTGCCGGTCCACGGGTCGACCCGCTCCTTCAGCTCATCGCCGAGGTAGTCCTTGACCCGCTCGGGGTCGCCGGAGATCTCCAGGTCGGTGAGGGTGATGTCGGAGCCGGCGTTGCCGGGGTGGAGATCGGGGGTCTCCCACTTGATGAAGTAGGGGAGCTGCGGGTCGGCGATCAGGCCGTTGATGCCGATCTGCTGCCAGTGGAGCTCGCGGCCGTCGGGGAGGTGCCGGTTGCCGGGAACCGCCTTGCGGCCGAGCCGCTCCTCGATCGGGGTCATGTCGTCGACGCCGATCACGAAGCCGATCCAGCCGCCACCGAGGGCGGAGCGGGCCTTGACGGCCTGCCCGAACGGGGCCTTGTCGCTGGCCGGGTGCTCGAGTGCCTCGACGACCTCGAGGTAGAGGCCGCCACGCATCGGAAGGATGTAGTTGCGGGTGCCGAAGCGGGGGTGGACGCCGCCGTCGACGAACTCCTGGCCGAGCAGCTCACCGAGCTGCTTGGCGGTCTGTACCAAGCCATCGGGTCCTGCAGCGTACGAAACATGGTCCAGGCGCATGTAACGATTCTGAACTCTCGCTGAGAGAGAGACCAATCCAGGGTCACTATCTCTTGATGTCGAGATACAGCCAGGGGTTCAGTCCCGCTCAGCGAGGGCTGGCGGGATGGAGGGCCAACGCTGACCTCGACCGGACGTGCGCCTCGCAGTGGCGGACGAGCTCGGCGTACGCCGCCTTGCCCATCAGCTCGGTCAGCTCGGCCTGGTTGGTGAGGTAGACGGGCTCGACGGCGACGTGGGCCTCGGTGTTGCCGGAGCAGTACCAGTCCAGGTCGTGGCCGCCCGGGCCCCAGCCACGCCGGTCGTACTCGGTGATCGTCACCTCGGTGTAGGTCGTCCCGTCGGTGAGCTCGACGTCGCGGAACGTACGTCGGATCGGCAGCTGCCAGCACACGTCCGGCTTCGTCTCGAAGTGCTCCCGGCCTTCCTTCGCGGCCAGGATGTGGAGCGCACACCCTGAACCGCCGGAGAAGTCCGGCCGGTTGGCCAGCACGCAGGACTCCTGCCCGCGAAACTCCGTTACGCGGGTCTTCCGCTCGCCGTCCTCGTCGAGCTCGACCCAGTCGTCGGTCCCCACGTTGCGCCCCGGGTGCTGCTCCCAGACCTCGGGGGTCAGCTCGGCGACGAACTTCGCCGTCCGGGCCTCGTCCTCCTCGTCGGCGAAGTGTGCCCCCAGCGTGCAGCACCCCACGTCCGGGGAGCTCTTGAACATCCCCGGACAGCCGTTGCCGAAGATGCAGGAGTAGGCCGACGTCAACCAGGTCAGGTCACATCGCATCCGCTCGTCAGGGTCGTCGGGATTGACGAACTCCACCCACGCACGTGGGAAATCCAGGGGTACCTCAGGCACTGGGCAAGCCTACGTCGCGAGGCGTGGCCGGCCCGCATGACTGTGTCTTCGGGGAGGCGACGCACGTGCGTACGTCAAATGCACCTCAAATGTACGTCGCCGGGTACATTTGAGGTGCATTTGACGTACTTTTGTCTTTCGGAAGGCACGAATGGATATCGAGGAGATCCTGCGCACGCTCAGGTTCGCCGGAGGCGACACGGCTGCCATCGAGGTCAAGTCTGCTGCCGGCGGCTACCCGTCGACGACGTTGGAGTCCCTTGGGGCTCTTGCCAACACGCCGGGAGGCGGCGCGATCGTGTTCGGCCTCGACGAGCGACGCGGGTTCGCACCCACGGGCGTCTACGACGTTCAGAAGCTCAAGCAGCGACTCGGAAACGAGGCCCAGGACTTCACCCCCCACGTACGTATCTCGATCTCCGATGCCGTGGTCGACTCCAAGCCCGTCGTCATCGCAGAGGTCGGGGAGTGTGACGCTGCCTTCAAGCCCTGCACTCACGTGACGGGCAAGGCATGGGTGCGCAGCTATGACGGCGATTTCCAACTCTCTGACCTCGAGCGACAGGGATTCCTGAGCAACCGTGCCGCCCCGCACTTCGACATCGCCCCGGTCCCGGGTACGTCGGTCTCTGATCTCGAGGCGTCTGCTGTGGCTGCTTGGAGCGAGACAGTGAGGCGGGAAGACCCGGGCGGATTGGGTCGGTTCGATGACGAGGCCCTGCTCAGGCATGGTGGAGTCGTCACCGGCGCCGGCGAGCTGACGGTGGCGGGTTTGATGATGCTCGGCGAGTATCCCCAGACCTGGTTCTCTCGACTCGTGGTGCACGTCGCTCGGGTTGAGCCCGATGGCTCGTTCCGAAATGCGAAGTCTCTGAGTGGCTCGATCCCACGCATGCTCGCTTCCGCAGTGGACTGGGTAGCGCAGAATGTCGACTACGCCATGGTCTCCGGGCCGGATGGTCATCTCAGGGACGTACCTGCGTTCCCGGTTTCGGTGATACGCGAGTTGGTCGGTAATGCGCTCGTCCACAGAGATCTGGCGCCCTGGTCGGAGGGAATCGCGATCCACCTGCGCATCTACCGAGATCGCCTGGTGATCACCAACCCCGGTGGTCTCTACGGACTCACGGTTGAACGGCTTGGTCGCGAGGCGATCAGCCGATCCAGGAACGCGAAGCTGGTTGCTCTCGGCGTCAACGTCTCCGCGCCTGGCGGTGTCCGAGTCGTCGAGTCCTTGGCGTCAGGTCTTATCCGAGTCAACGCCGAGCTCGATGATCAGGGTCTTCCCCGTCCAACTTTTGTCGACACCGGAATTCAGTTCACCGCCATCGTGAAGGCGACGAGGCACAGGGATCCACGCCCACCCACGACGATGGTCGAACTGATCGGCGCAAAACAGCAGCAAGTCCTGGCAGCTTTGATCGAGGGCGGTCAGGTCGGAGTGGCTGACCTCGTTGAGCGCACCGGTCTGTCTCCGACGGTGGTGCGTCGCGCCCTCACCGCCTTGCGCGAGAAGAGGATGGCGACTGTGGTGTCGGGTGGACGAGGGCGTGAGACCACGTACGAGGCAACGTAGGGGGCTTGGTGAGCCGAGTTGTAGCGCTCACGTGGGCGGATGTCGACCAGGTGAGGTGGGGAGAGGTCGCAGCGTTCAAGGTCAGCAAAGCGGATCTGGCGTCTGCCGGGCTCACGTTCGACGTCGTGGACTTCGACGGCCTAGAGGTAGAGATCGCTGCCTTTCAGATTGAATCAGGTGAAGTCGCGATGATTGGCAGCGGTCACAACTCGCCCGACCTCCTCAGCCTCGCCGTCGCGGCCGATGCCGAGGCGGCTCCAGAGGAGTTCATGGTCGCTCTTGGCGTTGAATTCGAGTGGTCGGAGTGGCAGCCGCTGCGCTGAACCCGGTGCGCGTCAGAGATCCAGGCTTGGGTGCCGGGACAGCGCACGTGGCCGGGCCGCGGGTTCATCAGGCCGTCCACGGACGCAGCTTCTCCGGGTTGCGTACGGCCCAGATGCGGGTGATACGGCCGTCGGCGACGTCGAAGGCGTAGACCGAGACGGTGGCGCCGTCGACCTGGCCGACCAGGCCGGGCTGGCCGTTGACCTCGCACTCCCGCAGCGTCACCGCCGGGGCGCGGGCGGCGATCTCCATCCAGGCGCCGGCGATCTGCTCGGCGCCGCTGATGGGCTCGAGGAAGGCCAGGGCGAGGCCGCCGCCGTCGGCGGTCGCGATCGCCTGCGGGTCGAGCAGGCCGACGAGGGCCTCGATGTCGTGGGTCTCCCACGCCTGCTTGAAGCTCCGGACGAGATCCTCCCGCTCGGCGCTGGAGTGGTCGCGCGAGGTGTCGATGCGGCGGCGGGCGTGGGAGGCGAGCTGGCGGCAGGCGGCCGGGGTACGTCCGACGACGTCGGCGATCTCGGCGAAGGTGTAGCGGAAGATGTCGTGCAGGACGAAGGAGACCCGCTCGGCGGGGGTCATCGAGTCGAGCACCACCAGGAACGCCATGCTGACCGACTCGTCGAGGGTGACCCGGTCGGCGGGATCGGCCGGAGCGGAGCCGTCCAGCCAGCCGCCGGGCACCGGCTCCGGGATCCAGTCGCCGACATAGTGCTCACGCCGGGCGCGCGCCGAGCCGAGGAGATCGAGACAGATCCGGCTGGCGACCGTCGTCATCCAGGCGCCGGGGTTCTTGACCGCGTCCCGCTGCCGGTCGGAGAGGGCGTACCAGCGGGTGTAGGTCTCCTGCGTCACGTCCTCGGCCTCGGCGAGCGAGCCGAGCAGCCGGTAGGCGAGGTTGATCAGCTGGCGACGTTCGCTGATCACCTCGGCGAGGTGCGGGTCGGACATGGCGGCTCCTTCGGTCTGCATGTCTACAACCGATCCGACGAAACAGCGACCCGATCTGTGAGACCGCCTGACAAACCGATCTGACATTCCGTACGCCTGCTTCGTCGGAGGGGCGACAGACCCACGACAGTAAGGAGTCCGGAAGATGACCCGCATCGGCATCATCCTCGGCAGCACCCGTCCCAATCGCAACGGCCCGCAGGTCGCCCGCTGGGTCCACGACCTCGCGTCGCGCCGCGACGACGCGGCCTTCGAGCTCATCGATCTGCGCGATCACCCGCTCCCGCACCTGGACGAGCCCGTGCCGCCGATGTTCGGGCCGTCGGCGAACCAGCACACCCGCGACTGGGCCGAGCGGATCGCCCCGTTCGACGGGTTCGTGATCGTGACCCCGGAGTACAACGGCGGCATGCCGGGGGTCCTGAAGAACGCCATCGATCACGCCTGCGCGGAGTGGACGAACAAGGCGGTCGGGTTCGTCTCCTATGGGGTCAGCGGCGGTGCTCGAGCGGTCGCCCAGCTGCGTACGGTCTGCGGGACGCTCGGCATGGCCGACGTGAGCCGTCCGGTGGAGATCTCGCTGTTCACCGACTTCGAGGACCACACCACCTTCGTGCCTGGCGACCGGCACGCCGTCGCGCTGACCGCCACGCTGGACCAGGTCGTCTCGTGGAGCACCGCGCTCGCGCCGCTGCGCGACGGCACCCTCGTCGGGGCCGAGGCAGGTCGGTCATGAGTGCCCACGAGGAGGCCGCGATCCGGCAGCAGATCGGGAAGGTGATCGAGGGACTGCGCGCCAAGGACCTCGACGCCCTGCGGGAGCCGTACGCCCCCGACGTCGTCTCCTTCGACGTCGAGCCGCCGCTCCAGCACGTCGGGATCGAGGCGAAGCTCGCGAACTGGGCCAGGGTCTTCGAGGTCTTCGAGAAGGTGGACTACGAGCTCCGGGACCTGACCCTGACCATCGGTGGAGACGTGGCGTTCGGGTACGCCTTCGGCCGGCTCAGCGGGACCATGAAGAACGGGGTCGCGACGACCGGGATGTGGGTCCGGGTCACCTACGGGCTGCGGAAGGTCGACGGCATCTGGGTGATCGTCCACGACCAGGTCTCGGTGCCGTTCGACATCCTCAGCGGCCACGGGGTGACCGATCTCGAACCGTGACGGAGAAGACGTTCCGGGGATTCCGGATGGGCGGGGCGGGCGGCGTATTCTTGTAGGTGCGAAGCGACTGCTTCGTTTCCATCGTGTATCACCTCGCGCTGGCCCCGCCGGCGGACCAAGGCGGCACTGAGCCGCGGTTCGCAGCGGGAGGTTCGAAAGAGATGTCAGAGCAGCGCGAGCAGAGTCGCGTGCGCGCCGTCGGAGGGACCTACTTCCCGCTCGCGCTGGTCGCGCGGATGCCGTACGCGATGATGGTCGTCGGGGTGCTGACGCTGGTCGTCGCGGGCCGCGGCTCGCTGGCGCTCGGGGGTCTGAACTCGGCGATGGTCGGGATCGGCGCCGCGACGTGCGGCCCGCTTCTCGGTGCCGCCGTCGACCGGTTCGGCCAGCGCCGCGTGCTGCTGGTGATCAGCGTCGCCAGCAGCGCGGCGCTGGGCGCGATGGCCTGGGTGGTCTACAGCCCGCTGCCGGACGCGGCCGTGCTGGCGGTGGCGTTCCTGGTCGGTGCGACCGCTCCGCAGATCGCGCCGCTGTCGCGGTCCCGACTGGTGGCGATCATCTCGGCGTGCGTCGCGCCGGCACGCCGCGTCCGGGTGCTCGACTCGACGATGGCCTACGAGTCGGCGGCCGACGAGATCGTCTTCATCGTCGGGCCGGTCGTCGCGGGCGTCCTCGCCGTCACGATCGACCCGTGGGCCCCGGTCGTCGCCGCCGCGGCACTCACCCTGGTCTTCGTCTCGGCCTTCGCGCTCCACCCGAGCGCTGCGGCTGCGCAGGCCGCTGCCGGACGTACGCCAGCCGCCGGGTCCGTGCGTGAGCTCGCCCGTCCGGGTGTGGTCGTCATCGTGGTCGGCATCCTCGGCGTCGGCCTCTTCTTCGGCTCGATGCTCACCTCGCTGACCGCGTTCATGGGCGACCACGGGCGCCCCGAGGAGGCGGGTCTGGTCTACGCCGCGATGGGCGTCGGATCGGCCGCGCTGGCGCTGGGCGTCGCCCTCTTCCCTGCGCGCTTCACCTCGGCCGCGCGCTGGCTGGTCTTCGGCGGGGTCATGCTCGCCGGTGCGCTGGCCCTGCCCGGGGTGTCGTCGGTGACCGGGATGGTGCTCGCGCTGCTCGTCGTCGGCCTCGGGATCGGGCCGACCCTGGTCACCCAGTACGGCCTCGGCGCCCGTCGCAGCCCGGTCGGCCGGTCCGCCACCGTGATGACCATGCTCGGCTCCGCGGTGATCCTCGGCCAGTCGCTGGCCTCCGCGATCACCGGCAACGTCGCCGAGCGCTGGGGCACCGAGGCGGCACTCGTCCTGCCCGCCGTCGCCGCGCTCGTCGTCGTGATCGCCGGGGCTGTCAACGCCCGGATCGGCGAGCCCACCGCGCCCGCCGCAGCCCCGGCTGCCGAGCGTGCTGTGGCCACCGCCGACCACTGAACGGTGACGGGCGACCCGAGCCTGAGGCGGCGCCCGGCCACTGGTCCCAAGGCGACGCAGAGATCGGGACGATGATCGACCACGGTGATCTCGAGCGGGCCGCCCCATCGACGGAGTGCCAGCGCGATCGCTGGTAGTGCCTCGTCCGTGCACAGGAGTTCCGCGTGGGGGACGGCGAGCCACTAAAGTCGAACCTATGCGTTTGGGCGTACTCGACATCGGATCGAACACGGGACACCTGCTCGTGGTCGACGCCCACGGCGGGGCGGCCCCGTTACCGGCGTACTCGTTCAAGCAGCCGTTGCGGCTGGCCGAGCACCTCGACGAGGCCGGAGATGTGACCGAGGCCGGGATCGAGGCGCTGACCGCGTTCACCCGCGAATCGGTGTCGGTCGGGGAGGAGAAGGGCGTCTCGGAGATGCTGGCGTTCGCCACCTCGGCGGTGCGCGATGCGGGCAACTCGCAGCAGGTGCTCGACCGCGTACATGCCGAGACCGGGGTCGAGATCGAGGTCCTGCCCGGCGACGACGAGGCACGGCTGACCTTTCTGGCCGTACGCCGCTGGTTCGGCTGGTCCGCCGGTCGGCTCGCAGTCTTCGACATCGGCGGCGGGTCGCTGGAGATCGCGGCGGGACTGGATGAGCAGCCGTACGTCGCCTGGTCGCTGCCGCTGGGAGCCGGCCGGCTCGCCCGCAGCTACTTCGGTGACCGGCCCGCGGAGGAGGAGCTGCGTGAGCTGCGCCGGATGATCCGGGCCTCGATCGCCGAGGATGCGGGCAAGATCCTGCGCGGTGGCCACCCGGACATGGCGGTGGCGACCTCGAAGACGTTCCGCTCGCTGGCGCGCATCTGTGGTGCCGCGCCGAGCGGTGAGGGGCTGCGCGTGCGCCGTCAGCTGCAGCTGGCCGAGCTGCAGCGCTGGATCCCCAAGCTGCTGGAGATGTCGCTCGAGGAGCTCTCCGAGCTGCCCGGGGTCAGCCCGTCGCGGGCCCATCAGATCGTGCCCGGTGCGCTGGTCGCCGAGGCGTGCCTCGACATCTTCGACCTGCCTGCGTTCGAGATCTGCCCGTGGGCGCTGCGTGAGGGCCTGATCCTCGACCGTCTCGACCACCTGTCCTTCATCGGCAGCTCCGATGTTGGAAGGTCCGACTAGGAGGCCCCGCGATGATCTCGCTGTCGACATCCTCTACCTTTCCCGAGTCGACCGCTCACGCCTTCGCGTACGCCGCGGAGGTGGGCTACGACGGCGTCGAGATCATGGTCGGCATCGACGCGCTGTCGCAGCAGACCCATGCGGTCAAGCAGCTCGCCGAGCACTACGGCCTGCCGGTCGTCGCGATCCACGCGCCGACGCTGCTGTTCACCCAGCAGGTCTGGGGCTTCGAGCCCTGGGGGAAGCTCGAGCGGTCGGCCGAGATGGCCGCCGAGGTCGGTGCGGGCGTGGTGGTCGTACATCCGCCGTTCCGCTGGCAGCGCGAGTACGCGGCCGGGTTCGTGGAGGGGATCGCCAGGCTGGAGCGCTCGACCGGGCTGCGGTTCGCCGTGGAGAACATGTATCCGTGGCGGGCGGCCAAGCGCTCGACGCCGATGTACCTGCCCCACTGGGACCCCTCGACCGAGGAGTACGCCAACACCACCATCGATCTCTCCCACGCCGCGATCGCCGGCGACGACGTGATCGAGATGGCGAAGCGGCTCGGCCCGCGGCTGCGGCACATCCACCTCACCGACGGCACCGGCTCGGCCAAGGACGAGCACCTCGTCCCCGGCCGCGGCCACATGGGCGCCGACCGCTTCCTGCGCCATCTCGCCGCCTCCGGCTTCGACGGCGAGATCGTGCTGGAGATCAGCACCCGCCGCGCCCACTCCCGCGAGGAGCGCGTCGCCGACCTCCGCGAGTCGCTCGAGTTCGCGCGCAAGCACTTCCAGCCCTGAGCCCGCCCCGACGGTGAGCTTCAGTCGTGGGCGGCGAGCCAGGACCAGGTGAGCGAGGTCAGGGCGAGGGCGAGGACGGCGGTGGCGACGCCCCACCAGCCGACGACGTACGCGTAGCCGAGCAGCCACCCGAAGAGGCTCGAGCCGCCGTAGTAGAAGAGGTTGTAGAGGGCGCTGGCCTGGGCCTTCCCGACCCGCGCACGGGCGCCGACCCAGCCGCTGGCGACGCCGTGGGCACCGAAGAAGCCGGTGGTGAGTACGACGAGGCCGGTCAGGACCATCGCGAGGTTGTCGGGGAAGGTCATCACGACGCCGACGATCGTGATGACGACGCAGGTCAGCATGACCTTTCGCCGCCCGTGGGTGGCGGCCATCCGACCCGCGACCGATGAGGAGACGGTGCCGCCGAGATAGGCGAAGAAGATCTGGCTCGAGATCGCCACCGGCAGCCCGAAGGGCTCGCGTTCGAGGCGGAACCCCAGATAGTTGTACGTCGCCACGAACCCGCCCATCAGCAGCGCTGCCTGGCCGTAGAGGACGAGCATGCCCGGGTCGCGGAGGTTGGCCAGCACTCCCTCGCGTACCGATGTGGTCGGCCTGCCGGCCGGTCGGACCCAGCCCTGCGCGCGTGGGATCAGGGTGATCGCGATGATCGCGGCGATCGCCGAGAGGACGCCGCCGGCGGTGACGCCCAGGCGCCAGCCGCCGAGGTCGGCGAACGGGCCGGTGATGACGCGGCCGAGGAGGCCGCCGACGGTGGTGCCGGAGATGTAGATGGCCGCGGCGAGGCTGACGTGGCGTACGTGGATCTCCTCGGCCAGATAGGCGACCGCGAGGGCGGGTACGCCGCCGAGCGCGAGACCTTCGAGGCTGCGCAGGACGAGCAGCGTGCTGAAGCCGGGGGCGAGCGGGGTGAGCAGGCCGAGGACGAGGGAGATCGAGAGCGCGATCTTCATCGCCGGCGCCCGGCCGATGCGGTCGGCGACCCACGACCAGCCGAGGACGCTGACCGCGAGGCCGAGGGTCGCGGTGGAGACGGTGAGTGCGGCGGAGGCCTCGTTGACCTCGAGCGCGTGCGCGACGGTGGGGAGGATGCCCTGGGTGGAGTACATCTGCCCGAACGTGGCGATCCCGGCGGCGAAGAGGCCGATCAGGATCCGGCGATAGCCGCTGCTGCCGGCATCGTGCCCGACCCATGGGCGGGTCAGGGAGGCATCGACGGACATCGTTCTCACGGTAAAGCAGGTGTTGTGGGTGGGTGAAGCCACGGCGTACGTGAGATATCTCTACTCTGGGGGCGATGTCCGCGCCGACGGATCGGTTGTCCGATCGCCTCTCGACGCGCCTCGTCGGCGTCGACGTGGCGCGGTGCCTGGCGTTGCTGGGGATGATGGCGACGCATGTGCTCGACCCGGTCGACGCGTCCGGGGAGCTGACCAGGATCCAGGCCGTCGCCGGGGGCCGGTCCGCGGCGCTCTTCGCGGTGCTCGCCGGGGTCAGCCTGGCGCTGATGACCGGACGTCAGACGCCGGTGCGGGGGCAGGTGCTCGCGTCACGGTCGCTGGGGCTGGTCGCGCGGGCCGTGCTGATCGCTGCCCTCGGGCTGGTGCTCGGGTCGCTCGGCACCAACATCGCGATCATCCTGACCTACTACGGGATGCTGTTCCTGCTCGCCATCCCGTTCCTCGGGCTGCGGGCGCGGTGGTTGTGGCTTCTCGGCGTGGTCTGGATCGTCGTCGGGCCGCTGTTGTCGCAGGTCATCCGTCCGTTGCTGCCGCCGCGGCAGTTCGCCAGCCCGGAGCCGTCCCAGCTGCTGGAGCCGGGCCGGCTGCTCGCCGAGCTGCTCTTCACCGGCTACTACCCGGCCGTCCCATGGCTGGCCTACGTGCTGATCGGGATGGCCATCGGCCGGCTCGACCTGCGCAACCGGCTCGTGGTCTCGATGCTCTGGACGGGCGGCGTCATCATCTCCGTCTCGGCCACCTGGCTGTCGGGACAGCTGACCCGGTTGCCGTCGGTGGCCGAGGTGCTGCTGCGGAGCTATCCCGGGACGGACATCGACGGGGCGCTGACCGCGATGAGCCAGGGTCTCTACGGGCAGACGCCGGTCGACGGCGGCTGGCAATGGCTGCTGGTCGTGGCGCCCCACTCGACCACGCCGTTCGACCTGGCGCAGACCATCGGCAGCTCGATGTTCGTCATCGGGGCGTGCCAGATGATCGCGCTGCGGCTGCCGGACCGGTGGCGCACCGGGATGGCGGTGCTGTTCGGTGCCGGCACGATGACCCTCACCCTCTACACGCTGCACGTGGTGATGAAGACCGATGCCGTCTGGCCGCGGGAGACGCCCGACACGTACGTCTTCCACGTGCTGGTCGTGATGACGATCGGCGCGCTCGTCACCGCGTGGGGTCGTACCGGACCGCTCGAATGGCTCGTCGGCCGGCCGGCCGCGTGGCTGCGCCGGACGGAGCCTCGCCCCGAGCTGTCGTCGTCGGGTTAGCGTGCTTCCATGAGCACCACGGCGCCGCGGCGAGGGCGCAGACCCGGTTCGCCGGACACGCGCGCGGCGATCCTGGCGGTGGCGCGGCAGCGCTTCGCGCAGCAGGGGTACGCCGCGACCTCCGTCCGCGGGATCGCGACCGCCGCCGGTGTCGATTCCGCTCTGGTGCACCACTACTTCGGCACCAAGGAGGATCTCTTCGTCGCCTCGCTGGAGCTGCGGGTCGACCCGCGCGTGATCGCGCCGACGATCACCGCCGAAGGGCGGGACCGTGCGGGGGAGCGCCTGGTGCGGCTGCTGCTGAGCGTCTGGGACGACGAGGAGTCGCGGCTCCCGCTGATGGCGTTGGTGCGCAGCATCTTCGAGCCGGAGGGGAAGGCGCTGGTGCCGGAGGCGTTCGGCCGGCTGATCCTGGGGCCGGTGAGCGAGGCCCTCGACCTCGATGAGCCGGAGCGGCGGATGGCCCTGGTCGGCTCGCAGCTCGTCGGGATCGTCGTGCTGCGCTATGTCGCTCAGATCGAGCCGCTCGCCTCGGCGCCTGCGGAGACGCTGGTGGCGACGTACGCACCGGTGGTCCAGGGCTATCTGACCGGGCCTTTGCCCTAGTGCCTCTTGTGCGGGGGCGCCTGTCGTGGGACATTTCATCATGTGATGAATAACGTGGTTGAGGTGTCCGGCCTCCAGGTCGTACGCGGGAAGCGCGAGGTCCTCCACGGCCTCGACTTCTCCGTGCGGGCAGGTGAGGTGACCGGGCTGCTCGGGCCGTCGGGGTGCGGCAAGACGACGTTGATGCGGGCACTGGTCGGCGTCCAGGCGAAGGTGACGGGGACGTTGACCGTTCACGGCGAGCCCGCGGGGTCCTCGTCGTTGCGCTCGCGGATCGGCTACGTCACGCAGGCGTCCAGCGTCTACGACGACCTGACGGTCACCGAGAACCTCCGGTTCTTCGCGAAGGTGCTCGGCGCGCCCTCCTCGTCGGTGGCGGAGGCGATCGAGACGGTCGACCTGGTCTCCCATGCCGACCAGGTCGTACGCGATCTCTCCGGCGGCCAGCGCTCGCGCGTCTCGCTCGCGGCCGCGCTGCTCGGCTCGCCGTCGCTGCTGGTCCTCGATGAGCCGACGGTCGGGCTCGACCCGGTGCTGCGCGAGCAGCTGTGGGGCACCTTCCGCGACCTGGCCGCCGCGGGTGCGGCGGTCATCGTCTCCAGCCATGTGATGGACGAGGCCGATCGATGCGACCGGCTGCTGCTGATGCGCGAGGGCGTGATCCTCGCCGACGGCAGCCCGACCGAGATCAAGCAGAAGGCGAACGCGGACGACATCGAGCACGCCTTCCTGACGTTGGTGAAGGAGGCGGCGGCATGAGCCTGCGACGAACCCTGGCCGTGGCGGGACGGGTGCTCGCCCAGATCCGGCGGGACCACCGCACCCTGGTGATGCTGGTCGTCCTCCCGACGCTGCTGATGACGTTGCTGTGGTGGATGTACGAGGACTCGCCCGCGCCGATCTTCGACCGGATCGGCCCGGCCCTGCTGGCGATCTTCCCGTTCATCGTGATGTTCCTGGTCACCTCGGTGACCACGCTGCGCGAACGCTCCTCGGGGACGCTCGAACGGCTGCTGGCGATGCCGCTGGGCAAGGGCGACTTCCTGCTCGGCTATGCGCTGGCGTTCGGGCTGCTCGCCGCGGTCCAGTCCGGCGTGGCGGTCGGGGTCAGCGTGGGCCTGCTCGGGCTGGAGATCAGCGGGTCGGTCGCTCTGCTCGTGGTCGTCGCGATCGTCGACGCCGTCCTCGGCACCGCGCTCGGGCTGCTCGTCTCGGCCTTCGCCACCACCGAGTTCCAGGCCGTGCAGTTCATGCCGGCGATCGTCGTTCCGCAGATCCTGCTCTGCGGCCTGCTCGTACCGCGCGAGTCGCTGCCGACGGTCCTGGAGGCCATCTCCGACGTCCTCCCGCTCTCCTACGCCGTCGATGCGATGACCCACCTCGTCACCTCCACCGACACCGGCGAGGTCTGGACCGACCTGGCCGTCGTCGCCGGCTTCGTCGTGGCCGGCCTCGCCCTCGGCTCGGCGACGCTGCGGCGGCGTACTCCCTAACTGCCGAGTCCGCACTTGTGGATGCCGAGACTGCAGTTGTGGGTGACGAAGCTCTACTTTCGTCGCCCACAACTGCAGTCTCGCCCGCCAGAACTACACACTCGGCGCCCAGAACTACAGATTCGGCGGGGACGAGTGGGTTTGTGAGGTGGTGAGAGGAAGTTGACGGAAGGGGTACGGGGAGCCGATCGGGGCGAAACCTTGACGCCGGAAGGTAGAGGTCGCCAGTCCCCGACCCGAAACGGTGTGAGTACGCGTGACCGACACCCACTGTCCTTACTGCAGCTTGCAGTGCGGGATGACCCTTTCGCGCAAAGGGCCCCGTCTGGAGGTCAGTGAGCGGTCGTTCCCGGTGAACGAGGGTGCGTTGTGCCGCAAGGGGTGGACGGCGGCGGGGCTGCGCGGCAGCCGCGAGCGGCTCACCACGCCGATGGTGCGCGACCGGGCGACGGGGGAGTGGAGCGCGGCGACCTGGGACGAGGCCCTCGATCTGGTCGCCTCGACGCTCTCCGACCTGCGGGAGACCCACGGCGCCGACGCCAACGCCCTCTTCGGTGGCGGCGGGCTGACCAACGAGAAGGCGTACCAGCTCGGGAAGTTCGCCCGGGTCGCCCTCGGCACCTCCCAGATCGACTACAACGGCCGCTGGTGCATGTCCTCGGCGGCGTCGGCCGGCAACCAGGCCTTCGGCGTCGACCGCGGGCTGCCGTTCCCGCTGGCCGACATCGAGAAGACCGACCTCTGCGTGCTCGTCGGCTCCAACCTCGCCGAGACGATGCCGCCGGCGGCCCGCCACCTCGACCGGCTGCGCGAGAACGGCGGCAAGGTCGTCGTCATCGACCCGCGGCTGACCCCGACCGGTGAGCGCGCCGACCTCTTCCTCCAGCCGGTACCCGGCACCGATCTGCCCCTCGCGCTCGGTGTCCTGCACCTGCTCGACGCGGCCGGCGCGGTCGACGAGGATTACGTCGCCGAGCGGACCACGGGCTTCGAGGACGTACGCCGCTCCGTGGCCGCCTGGTGGCCGGAGATGGTCGAGCGGGTGACCGGGGTCGAGGCGAGCCAGGTGCGTGAGCTCGCCGCCTTTCTGGCGAACGCGGAGAAGGTGACGGTCCTGACCGCGCGCGGCGCCGAGCAGCATGCCCAGGGCACCGCCACCGTCCTGGCCTGGCTCAACGTCGCGCTGGCGCTCGGCATGCCCGGGAAGGCGTACGCCGGCTACGGCTGCCTGACCGGCCAGGGCAACGGCCAGGGTGGCCGCGAGCACGGCCAGAAGGCCGATCAGCTTCCCGGCTACCGGATGATCGACGACCCCGCGGCCCGCGCGCACGTCGCCGGCGTCTGGGGTGTCGAGCCCGACTCCATCCCCGGCAAGGGCCGCTCCGCGTACGAGCTGCTCGACGCGCTCGGCACCCCCGAGGGCCCCAAGAGCCTGCTCGTGTTCGGCTCCAACATCGTCGTCTCCGCCCCCAACGCCAACCACATCGCCTCCCGCCTCGCGGACCTCGACCTGCTGGTCGTCGCCGACATGGTGATGAGCGAGACCGCCGCGCTGGCGGACGTGGTCCTGCCGGTGACCCAGTGGGCCGAGGAGACCGGCACCATGACCAACCTCGAGGGCCGGGTCATCCTGCGCAACCAGGCGATCAGCGCCCCGGACGGGGTCAAGAACGACCTCGACATCATCGCCGGCCTGGCCACCCGGCTGAATGCCGCCTCGACCTGGTCCACCGACCCGGCCACGATCTTCGAAGAGCTCCGCGCGGCCTCGAAGGGCGGCAAGGCCGACTACAGCGGCATCACCTATGACCGGATCCGCGACGAGGACGGCGTCTTCTGGCCCTGCCCGGAGGGCAGCGAGGGCACCCCGCGGATGTTCGCCGAGGACTTCTTCCACGCCGACGGCCGGGCCCGCTTCATCGACGTCGCCCACCGTGGCCCGGCCGCGGCGCCGACCGCCGACTACCCGCTCCACCTGACCACCGGCCGGGTGCTCGCGCAGTACCAGTCCGGTGCCCAGACCCGGCGGATCAAGGACCTTCCCGACGAGGGCGCCTTCGTCGAGCTCCACCCGCTGCTGGCCGGCCGGGTCGGCGCCCACGACGGCGACCCGGTGGTGGTCAGAACTCCCCGCGGCGAGATGAAGGCGCCCGCGCGGATCGTCACCACGATCCGCCCGGACACGGTCTTCGTACCGTTCCACTGGGTCGGCGCCAACAAGCTCACCAACGACGCCCTCGACCCCTCCAGCCGGATGCCTGAGTTCAAGGTCTGCGCCGCGGCGGTGAGCGCATGAACAGGATCGTCATCATCGGCGGCGGCATGGCCGCGGCGCGCCTGGTCGAGGGACTGGTCGCGCACGGCCTCGGCCCGCAGACGACCGTGCTCGCGGAGGAGCAGCACGCTCCGTACAACCGGATCCTGCTCTCCGCCGTGCTCGAGGGCACCCACCGTCCCGGGGCGCTCGCGCTGCGCGAGAAGCAGTGGTACGCCGACAGGGGAGTCGACCTCCGCCTGGACAGCCTCGTCGTGGACATCCACCGGGACACCAAGACGGTCGAGCTCGCTGACCGGACGCGCATCCCCTACGACGCGGTGGTGCTGGCGACCGGCGCCATCCCGAGCCTGCCGCCGATCCGTGGTGTGGTGCGGATGGACGGCTCGCTGGACCCGCGGGTGCAGGCGTTCCGCAGCCTCGACGACTGTGCGCGACTGCTCGACACCTTGCACGACCACCCGCGCAGCGCGGTGATCGTCGGGGGCGGCCTGCTCGGCCTCCAGGTCGCCCGCGCTCTGGCGGTCCGCGGCATCGAGACCGAGATCGTCGAGGGCCGCGACCACCTGCTCAGCAGCCAGGTCGATGCCTCGGCCGGCAAGGTGCTGAAGCGGTCGATGGCCAAGCTCGGCACCCAGGTCTACCTCGGTGCGCGCGCGACCCGGCTGACCGACGAGGGCCTCAAGCTCGACAACGGCTACACCCTCGAGACCGACCTGGTGGTGCTCACCGCCGGTGGCCGTCCGCGCGCCAACCTCGCCCGCCGCGCCGAGCTCACCGTCAACCGCGGCATCGTCGTCGACGACCAGCTCCGCAGCATCGACGACCCGGACGTCTACGCGATCGGCGACTGCGCCGAGCACAACGCAACGACCACCGGCTTCGTCAGCCCGGCCTGGGAGCAGGCCGGCGTTCTGGCCGACGTCCTCGCCGGCGACCAGGCGGCCTACCAGGGGCACCGCGTCGTCGCCCGCCTGCGCGCCACCGACCTCGACGTCTGCGTCCTCGGCTCCCCGGAGGACGAGGCGGGGGAGGTCGTCGAGATCGCCAACCCGATCAAGGGCACCCACCGCAAGCTCGTCGTACGCGACGGCCGCATCGTCGCCGGTGCCCTCGTCGGCGACCTGAGCCGGGTCGGCCTGATCACCCAGGCCTTCGACCGGCAGACGGTCCTCGGCGAGCACGAGGCCGGGCAGCTGCTGCTGCCCGAGCCCTCCAACAGTCCCCGCCCGGAGCTCCCCGACGACGCGGAGGTCTGCGCCTGCGCCGGTGTCAGCGCCGGCCGGATCCGGGCGTGCCGGTCCCTCGAGGACGTACGCGACACCACCCGTGCCACCACCGGATGCGGCGGCTGCGCGCCGACCGTACGTCTTCTTCTCGCCTCAAGCCCTAAAAAGCGCTCAGTGGAAGGAATCCCGTCATGAGCCCTCACCTCCGCAAGAAGGTCGTCGTCGTCGGCCACGGCATGGTCGGTCACCGCTTCGTGACCGCCGCGATCGAGCGCGGTCTCACCGAGACCCACGACATCGTGGTGTTCGGCGAGGAGCCGCGCCCGGCGTACGACCGGGTCGCCCTCACCAGCTTCTTCGAGGTCGGCGCCGAGGCACTCTCCTTCCTCCCCTCCGGCGTCTACGAGGACCCGCGGGTCACCCTGCGCACCAGCACGAGCGTGGTCGAGATCGACCCCGCCGCCCAGACGGTGATGCTCGCCGACGGCGAGGAGATGGCGTACGACGAGCTGGTGCTCGCCACCGGAGCGGCGCCGTTCGTGCCGCCGGTGCCGGGCTCGGAGCTCGGGAACGTCTTCGTCTACCGCACCATCGAGGATCTCGAGGCGATCCGCGAGGCCGCCAGGACGGCGACGGCCGGGGCCGTGATCGGCGGTGGTCTGCTCGGTCTGGAGGCCGCCAACGCGCTGCACCAGCTCGGGGTCAAGACCCACGTCGTCGAGATGAACCCGCGGCTGATGTCCGTGCAGATCGACGAGGCCGGCGGTCGCGTGCTCGGCCGGCACATCTCCGACCTCGGTCTCACCGTCCACACCGGCGTGATGACCGAGTCGGCCCTCCCGTCGGTGGTCGACGAGGACGAGTCCGGCGCGGTCGACGGCAAGGTCAGCGCGCTGAAGTTCAAGGACGTCGAGGAGCCCCTGCCGGTCGACATGATCGTCTTCTCGGCCGGAATCCGTCCCCGCGACGCCCTCGCCCGGGCGGCCGGCCTGGACCTGGCCGAGCGCGGCGGCGTACTCGTCGACGAGCAGTGCCGGTCCTCCGACCCGCACGTGTGGGCGGTCGGCGAGTGCGCCGCGCCCGGCGGGAAGATGTACGGCCTGGTGGCACCCGGCTACGACATGGCCGAGGTCGTCGCCGACGCCCTCCTGGGTGGCCAGGGCACCTTCGCCGGTGCCGACATGTCGACGAAGCTGAAGCTGCTCGGGGTCGACGTGGCGAGCTTCGGCGACGCGCACGGCACCACCCCGGACTGCCTGGAGCTCACCTACTCCGACGCCGTCGCCGGCGTCTACAAGAAGCTGGTGATCAGCGAGGACGGCACCCGGCTGCTCGGCGGCGTGCTGGTCGGTGATGCGAGCGCGTACGGCCTGCTCCGCCCCATGGTGGCGTCAGGCATGGAGCTTCCGGAGAACCCGGAGGAGCTGATCCTCCCCCAGTCCACGGGCGGTGGGGGAGGGATCCAGCTTCCGCCGGAGGCGCAGATCTGCTCGTGCAACAACGTCACCCGCGGTGACATCGAGGCGGCCGTCGACGGCGGCTGCGAGAGCGCTGCCGACGTCACCAAGACCACCAAGGCCGGGAGCACGTGTGGCTCCTGCAAGGTGCAGGTGAAGAAGATCGTCGAGGACTACTTCACCGCTCAGGGCAAGACCGTCGACACGAGCCTGTGCGAGCACTTCGCGATGACCCGCGCCGAGCTCTTCGACGTGGTCCTGATCCACGGTTACAAGACCTTCGACCAGATCATCGAGGCCCACGGCACCGGCCGCGGCTGCGACCTGTGCAAGCCCGCGGTCGCGTCGATCCTGGCCAGCCAGCTCAACGGCCACGTCCTGGCCAAGGAGAACCGCAAGCTCCAGGACACCAACGACGCCTACCTGGCCAACCTCCAGAAGAACGGCTCCTACTCCGTCGTCCCGCGCATCCCTGGTGGCGAGATCACCCCCGAGGGCCTGATCGTGATCGGCGAGGTGGCCAAGGACTTCGGCCTCTACACCAAGATCACCGGCGGCCAGCGCATCGACATGTTCGGCGCCCGGATGGAGGACCTGCCGGCGATCTGGAAGCGCCTGGTCGACGCCGGGTTCGAGTCCGGCCATGCCTATGGCAAGTCGCTCAGAACCGTGAAGTCCTGCGTCGGCTCCACCTGGTGCCGCTACGGCGTCCAGGACTCCGTCGGCCTCGCGATCATGCTGGAGACCCGCTACCGCGGGCTGCGTTCGCCGCACAAGCTCAAGGGTGGCGTCTCCGGGTGCGCCCGCGAGTGCGCGGAGGCCCGTGGCAAGGACTTCGGTGTCATCGCCACCGAGAAGGGCTGGAACCTGTACGTCGGGGGCAACGGTGGCGCCATCCCGGCCCACGCCCAGCTGCTCGCCGGTGACCTGAGCACCGAGGAGCTGGTCAGCTACCTCGACCGCTTCCTCATGTACTACGTACGCACCGCCGACCGCCTCCAGCGCACCTCGACCTGGATCGACTCCCTCGACGGCGGCCTGGACCGGGTCCGCGAGGTCGTGGTCGACGACGTCCTCGGCCTGGGCACCGAGCTCGAGGCCGCGATGGCCACGCACGTCGACGGCTACTTCGACGAGTGGAAGGCGACCATCGAGGACCCGGAGAAGCTGAAGCGGTTCGTCTCCTTCGTCAACGCCCCCGAGATCCCGGACCCCAACATCTCCTTCGGATCCACGCGCGGCCAGATCGTCCCGGACGTCGCGGACGCCCCGGTCTCGCTCGGTGCCACCATCCCCGTCGGCATGCCCACCTTGGAGGAGTCGCGATGACCCAGACTCAGACCGTGACGTACATCTCCGTGTGCCGTCTCGAGGACATCGACCCCGAGACCGGCGTCGCCGCACTGATCCGGGGCGAGGCGGTGGCCGTCTTCCGCACCCTGGACGACCGGGTCTTCGCGCTGTCCAACTACGACCCCTACGGCCACGCCTCGGTCCTCGCCCGCGGGATCCTCGGAACGCGCGGCGACGTGCCGTTCGTCGCCTCGCCGCTGCTCAAGCAGCCGTTCTCGCTCGAGAGCGGTCAGTGCCTCGACGATCCGTCGGTATCGGTCGCGACCTACGAGGTCGACGTCGTCGACGGAGAGATCCGGGTCGGCGCCCGGCGATGACGAACGCGGCACAAATGGTCCAGGAGACCTACGATTCGGATGTGGACAGTGGCGCGCTGAGCGGCTTCCGTGTCGGCGTGACCGCGGCGCGGAAGGCCGAGGAGCAGATCAACCTGCTCGAGAGGCGGGGAGCGCATGTGGTGTGGGCCCCCGCGCTCTCCGTCGACCCCAACCGGGTCGACGCCGGTGCGCTGCGCGCGGTAACCGAGCAGATCATCGGCCAGCGGATCGACATGTTCCTGGCCACGACCGGCATCGGAATGCGCACCTGGTTCGACGCCGCCGAGGAGTGGGGGCTGCTCGACCGGCTCCTGGAGACGCTCGGCGGCGCCGAGATCCTCGCGCGCGGGCCGAAGTCGGTCGGCGCGCTCCGGCGGCGTGGCCTGCGCGAGCTGTGGGCACCGGAGTCGGAGGAGTTCGACGACGTCCTGGAGCACCTGCGCGGGCGTGATTTGAGCGGCAAGCGGATCGTGGTGCAGGAGCACGGGCAGTCGCTGTCGATGGTCGCGCACGCGCTGACCCGGCAGGGCGCCGAGGTCATCAACGTGGTCGTCTACCGGGTCGAGTCCGCCTCCGACCCGGAGCCGATGTTCCGGCTGGTGGAGACGCTGGCCGACGGTGAGCTGGACGCGGTCACCTTCACCTCCGCGCCCGCCGTGGCCGCGTTCATGCAGGTCGCCGGCTCCGTCGGCCTGCGCGACGAGGCCGTGGCGGCGTTCCAGGCCGATGTGGTCGCCGCCTGCGTCGGCCCGGTCACCGCGGCCGCCTTCGAGATGTGGGGCGTACCGACCATGGTCCCCGACCGTTCCCGCACCGCGGCCATGGTCAAGATGCTCGAGACCGAGCTGCCGCTGCGGCGCGAGGGCCTCCTCATCGAGCTCGCCGGCGGCCACCAGCTGCTGCTGCACGACGACGCGGTGATCCTCGACGGTGCCGAGGTGAAGCTCTCCCCGGCGCCCGCAGCGGTCCTCGGTGCGCTCGTCGCCAACCCCGGCAACGTCGTCTCCCGGCAGGCACTGCTCGCCATGCTCCCCTCCGGCACCGCCGGCTCCGAGCACGCGGTCGAGATGGCGGTCGCGCGCCTCCGCTCCGCCCTGGGGACAAAGACGATCCAGACCGTCGTGAAGCGCGGCTACCGCCTGGCGGTGGCCGGATGAGGCTCGTCGTCGCCGCCCACGGCACCCGTCAGCTGCTCGGCAACGCCGTCGCCTCGATCATCGCCAAGCGCGCCGGTCGTGTGCTGGGGATGGAGTCGAAGGCTGCGTACGTCGAGCTCTGCGAGCCGCTCCTGACCGACGTTCTGGCCGACGGCCAGCCGTCCGTCGTCGTCCCGTTGCTGCTCTCGACCGGCTATCACATCAAGGTCGACCTGCCACAGGCCGCCGAAGGGCTGCCGGTGGCGATGGGCCGCGCGCTCGGCCCGGATCCGCTGCTCGCCGCTGCGCAGGTCTCGCGGCTGGTCGCCGCGGGTGTTTCGCCCGGTCATCCGGTGGTTCTGGTCGCCGCCGGCTCCAACGACCCGTCGGCCCGCGCCGACATCGCCGCGGCCGGTCTGATGCTGGCCGAGGCCTGGGGCGGTCCCGTCCGGGTCGCCACCGTGTCCGGCTCCGGCGCTCCGGCCCTCGACGAGGTCGTACGCCCCGGCGACGCCGTCTCGCCCTACCTGCTCGCCCCCGGCTTCTTCTCCGACCTGGTCCGTTCCCGCTCCGAAGCCGCCGGCGCCGAGGTCGTCGCCGACGTCATCGGCCCCCACCCCGACGTGGTCGAGCTGGTCGTACGCCGCGCCGCGGCCCTCCTTGCCGCCGAGGAGGGCGAGCAGTCCCAGGTCGGCTAGCCGCCTCGCGGCCGTGCGTGGATGCTGACCGAGGTACCTCGGTCAGCATCCACTTCCTTCGCGGAGTTCCACGAGGGAAGTGAGTGTTCACCGAGTTACCTCGGTGAACATCCAACCCGACTGCCCAACCGGCAGGACCTGGTCAGGTCGTGTAGTCGGCGTTGATGCGGATGTAGCCGTCGGTGAGGTCGCAGCCGTAGACGGTGAACTCGCCCGAGGCGATGCCGAGGTCGACCTCGATCGAGACTTCATCGCCAGACAGATAAGTCGACAAATCTGCCAATAGATTTGCCGAGACCTGGGCGGGGTAGGTCTCGGTGCCACCGAAGGCGATGCGGACGTGCTCGGGGGAGATGTCGGTCTCCTCGCGGAGCTTGCCGATGGCCATCGCGACGCGGCCCCAGTTGGGGTCGGCGCCGTGGACGGCGGTCTTGACCAGGGGCGAGTTGACGATCGCCTTGCCGACCCGCTTGGCCTGGGCGTCATCGCGGGCGCCGCTGACCGCGACCGTGATCAGCTTGGACGCGCCCTCACCGTCGGAGGCGATCTTCTTGACCAGCGCGAGCGCGGCGTCGTAGAGCGCAGCCTCGAACTCACCCAGGTCGACGGCGCCGGCCGTTCCGGAGGCGAAGATCGCGGCGGTGTCGGAGGTCGAGGTGTCGGTGTCGATCGAGACGGCGTTGTAGGTGCGGTCGACGACCCGGCGGAAGGCTGCGTCGAGCTCGGCGGCGGGCACCGCGGCGTCGGTGAAGAAGTAGGTCAGCATCGTGGCCATGTCGGGCTCGAGCATCCCGACGCCCTTCGCGATCCCCGTGATGGTCGCCCCACCAGCGGTCCGGGTCTCGATCTTGGCGATCGTGTCGGTCGTCATGATGGCGGCCGCGGCGGCATCGAAGTCTGCGTCGGCGCCGGTCCCGGCGAGCTTCTCGAGCGCGGGCGTGAGCACATCCATCGGGTACTGCACGCCGATCACGCCCGTCGAGGCGACCAGCAGCTCCTCGGGGCGGACGCCGACGACCTCGGCCGCCAGGCGGCGTACCTCCAGGGCGTTGGCCTCGCCCGTCGGACCCGTCGCCACGTTGGCGTTCTTCGAGATGGTCACCATCCCCCGGAACGCGGCGAGGTCCGAGGCTCTGGAGAGCAGCACCGAGGCGCCGGCGAAGCGGGATCGGGTGAAGACCGCTGCGCTCGTGACCGGGCCCGAGGGGGCGGCGACGACGGCGAAGTCGTCAGCGCCCTCCTTGAGGCCGAGGTTGGCGGTGACTCCTACGAATCCGGCTGGTCCATGCATGCGGACAGCCTAGAACCAGTCCGCCGCGACCCACGCCCTATGTCCGCAACCACGCGAACGCGGCGGCTTCCAGGATCATCCAGGATCGAAGTACGCGGCCCACGAACGTGATCGCGACGAAGAGCATCAGGTTGGCCTTGAGCGTGCCGTAGACCACGGCCAGGATCGCCAGCGGAGGAAGCCCGCTCAGCGCGGCCACCGCGAGCAACCCGCCGGCGTAGGCGGGTCGGCCCTGCGTACGCCGCTCCCACTTCTCCATCCGCTGCTGCCACTTCTCGCACGCCATCTTCTTGCGGACGAAGGGGAGGGAGGCGCCGCCGTGGCCCGCGTAGTACCAGACGACCTTGGAGCTGGTCTGGCCGAGTCCCGCCACCAGAGCGAGCACCAGGGCGGAGAAGGTCAGGTTCGAGGCCGCCACCGCGAGGTAGGTCTCGAAGTTGATGACGGGGAAGAGCCCTCCGGTGAAGGAGGCGGCGAAGGTCCCGAGAATGAGGTCCATCAGGCGACCTCTGGACCGCTCAGGAATTGAAACAATTCAACGTCAATGTGTTGGGGGATCACCCGCGAAACCTTAGATGTAATCCGTGTCACGATGCGACATCGGCGTCACATCCACATTACGGACCGCTCACCGAAATGAGGCGTTTCTCACTTAAACATGGGGGTCACAAGGGTCTCAGGACCGGCTATCGGAACATCGCCTGCGGTTGGATCGATCAATTGTCCAGGCCCGTGATCGATGACCCACTCTGGTGCACGGTACCCCGGTTGGAGGCCTCTTCAACTGGGGTAACGTGCCTGCAATCGGCGAAACTTTTGAAGGGTGTCGGAATGGTTGACGTGGACAAGGTCCTCGATGAGGCGGGGCTGACGAATCCTCATGTTCGGGAGTACGTCTCCTACTGGGCAGGGGTGACCGGAGCCGAGCAGATCGAGGTTGTCAGCGCAGCCGACGACGAGCGGCTCCTCCAGGAGTCCCTGGCAGCGGGCGAGCTTCTTCCCGTCACGGGCGGCCGCTACTACAGCCGTTCCTACAGCAAGGACACCGCGCGCTCCGAGGAGCGCACCGTGGTCGCCACCTCCAACCCGGAGGACAAGGGCGTCTACAACAACTGGAAGCCCGCCGAGGAGACCGTCAAGACGCTCACCGAGCGGATGACCGGCGCCTCCAAGGGCAAGACGATGTACGTCATCCCCTACCTGATGGCTCCCGCCGGCTCGCCGCTCGAGGCCTACGCCGCCGGCGTCGAGCTCACCGACAGCCGCCCGGTCGTGCAGCAGATGATCCGGATGGCGCGCGTCGGCATCGACTACATCAACGACCTCGCCGACCCGAGCTCCTTCGTCCGTGCGGTGCACGTGACCGGTGACCTGCCCAACCTCGGCCAGGGCACCGACAAGGACCAGCGTCTGTTCGCGACGGTCGCCGACCAGCGTACGATCCTCCACTTCGGCTCCTCCTACGGCGGCAACGCGCTGCTGGGCAAGATCGCCCACGGTCTGCGCCAGGCCTGCTACGACGGTCGCGCCTCCGGCAAGTTCCTGGCCGAGCAGTTCCTGCTGCTGGGCATCAAGGACAAGGAGACCGGCGAGCAGTTCCACGTCGTCGGTGGCTTCCCTTCGGCCTCCGGCAAGACCAACCTCTCGATGACCTTCACGCCGGACGCGCTTGGCGACCGCTACCAGGTCAGCTTCTACGGTGACGACATCGCCTGGATCTGGGTCGGCGAGGACGGCAAGCTCTACGCCTTCAACCCGGAGAACGGTGTCTTCGGTGTCGCCAAGGACACCAACGAGGGCTCCAACCCCGGCGCCATCGCCGGTATCGAAGAGGGCTCCGGCGCGATCTTCACCAACGTCGCCTACAACGAGAAGACCCAGGAAGTCTGGTGGGAGGGCAAGACCAAGCACCACCCCGACGACCTCGACGGCTGGATCGACTGGAAGGGCGAGAAGATCGCCAACCGGATCGCCGACGAGCTGGGCGACCCGTGGGCCCACCCCAACTCCCGCTTCACGATCCCGATCTCGCGTGTGCCCAACGCTGCGGCCGACTACGACGCCCCGGCCGGCGTGCCGGTCGACGCGATCATCTTCGGCGGGCGCACCCGTGACCGCGAGCCGCTGATCCGCGCGATCGGCGACGTCGCCGAGGGTGTGTACGACGGCCTGACGCTGGGCGCCGAGGCGACCTTCGCCGCCGAGGGTGTCGAGGGTCAGCTGCGTTACGACCCGATGTCGATGCGGCCGTTCCTTGCTTACGAGGAGGGCGACTACGCCCGCCACTGGCTGAACATCATCAACGCGGCCACCGAGAAGCCGATCTTCGCCCACGTCAACTGGTTCCAGCGCGACCCGGAGGACGGTCACTTCCTGTGGCCCGGATTCCGTGAGAACGTGCGGGCGCTGCTGTGGCTGCAGGCCTTCCAGAAGGGCGAGGTCAAGGGCCAGGAGACCGCCGTCGGCGTGATCCCGACCCAGGAGGAGCTCGACCTGCGCGGCCTCGACCTGCCGCAGGAGGACCTCGACCGCATCCTCAACATCGATGTCGAGCGTTGGAAGCAGGAGATGGGCTTCCGCGAGGAGCACCTCAAGCAGTTCAAGCTGCCGGAGGAGATCTGGGAGGCGCACCGGCGCGTCGCTGCTGCCATCGACGAGGCCGCTCAGGCCTGATCGAGACCACAGCCG
>NZ_JBHVGB010000041.1:0-35670 GCF_042801335.1 Nocardioides sp. NPDC057577
GGGGAAAGGAACTGCTTGCTAGACGTTCGCGGCGGCATTTTCCCGCCATGGCGGGAGAATGCCGCCAAGTCGAACGGTCCCGAGCACGCAGCGACGCCCGCCTCCGCTGATGCGTCGACGGGCGTCCCTACGAGATCTAACTCAGCCGAGATCTGGCTCAGGCGTTCGCCGGGGCGTTGACGTCCTCCGGCAGCGCAGCCTTGGCCTGGGCGACGATCGCGTTGAACGCGGCCACGTCGTTGACGGCGAGCTCGGCGAGGATCTTGCGGTCGACCTCGATGCCGGCCAGGTTGAGACCCTGGATGAAGCGGTTGTAGGTCATGCCCTCGGCACGCGCGGCGGCGTTGATCCGCTGGATCCACAGCTTGCGGAAGTTGCCCTTGTTCTTGCGGCGGTCGTTGTAGGCGTAGACCAGCGAGTGGGTGACCTGCTCCTTCGCCTTGCGATAGAGGCGCGAGCGCTGGCCACGGTAACCGGAGGCCCGCTCGAGGGTGGTGCGACGCTTCTTCGCAGCGTTCACTGCGCGCTTGACGCGTGCCATTTCAGTGCTCCTTGAATGCTCTGGGGAAAGTTCGGGTGATCAGCGGTCAGAGACCGAGCAGCTTCTTCGCGCGCTTGACGTCGGCGGGGGCGAGCTCCACCAGACCGGCGTTGCGACGGTGCTTCTTGCGCGAGCCGGTCGTCGGCGCGGAGGCGAACGCAGCGCCGGACTTGCGGCCGGCCTGCAGGCGCTGGATCTTCCCGGAACCGGTCACCTTGAAGCGCTTCTTGGAACCGGAGTGGGTCTTGTTCTTCGGCATAGTTCTTCCTTCTCTCGTCGTCCGGCCGGTCACGGGGCGCCGCGGCGGCGGAAGTCAGTGGATCGACTCAGAGGTCGATGTCGGGGTCGAGGTTCTCCGAGCGGCGCTTGGGCTTGGGAGCCGACACCGGGCGGGAGGCGTTCGCGGCCGTACGCTCCGCCTTCTCGGCGGCCTCGTCGGCGGCGCGCTCGGCGGCCTTCTCCTCCTTGGCCTCCTTGGCCTCGACCTTGGCGTCGGCCTTCTTCTTGTGGGGGCCGAGCACCATGATCATGTTGCGGCCGTCCTGCTTCGGCGAGGACTCGACGAAGCCCAGCTCCTGGACGTCGTCGGCCAGCTGCTGCAGCAGGCGGAAGCCGAGCTCGGGACGGTGCTGCTCACGACCACGGAACATGATCGTGATCTTGACCTTGTCCCCAGCGTTGAGGAACCGCACGACGTGACCCTTCTTGGTCTCGTAGTCGTGCTTGTCGATCTTCGGACGAAGCTTCATCTCCTTGATGATCACGTTCGTCTGGTTTCGACGGGCTTCACGGGCCTTCTGGGCGTTCTCGTACTTGAACTTCCCGTAGTCCATGAGCTTGCAGACCGGCGGCTTGCCCTGCGGGGCGATCTCGACCAGGTCGAGGTCGGCCTCCTGGGCCAGGCGCAGCGCGTCAGGGGTCGGCACGATGCCGACCGTCTCTCCGTTGGGACCAACGAGGCGGACCTCGGGAACCCGGATCCGGTCGTTGATACGAAGCTCAGTGCTGATGTGTCCTCCAGTTGTTGTGGCTGCGGAGGCTCTGGATCTCGGTTTCCGGGCCGCGTGCACGGGCGGTCCGGAAATCAAAAAAGGCTTCCGCTGGATTGTCACAAGCGGAAGCCAGTCAGGACGCTCACCCACGATCGGGCTCGCACCACCGAATCCATAGACCCATGAACTTCTGGGACACTGTCTTCGGGACCGGACCCGACGACCTCTGTTGCTGGGCGGTCGATGCGGGTGGGAGAACGCTGTCGTGATCTCCGCTTGTTGGATCGAACCGACGGCGTACGTCGGCTGATCGGTCAACACGGAACACTACTGCAACATTCCCCGCGGTGCCCAATCCTTAGGGCCGCACCCAGGCCGTACGCGGCCCGACGGTCGCCAGCTGCCAGCCCTCGGCGACCTTCTGCAGGTCATCGCCCTCGATCGCGAACGGGACCGGACCGGCGAGATCGAGCACGAGGGCATCGGCGCCGTCGTGGACGGCGGCCTGGGCCGCATCGCGCAGCGAGACCGGTACCGGGCGGGCGTCGGCCTGCCACGCCTGCAGCGGCGCGGTGCCGGTGAACCCGAGCAGCGCCTGCCGGCCGTCGGCGCCGGTGAGCAGCACGGTGGCCATGTCGGAGGACTTGTCGTGGGCCAGACCGGCATCGTCGACCTCGACCTCGCCCAGCACCGCGACGACCGGGACGAGTACCCGGGCGGAGGCGAGCGTGGTGAGCACGTCGGCGTGGGTGGCCTGACCCGCGGCGTACGACCTCATCACGGACGCGACCTCGGGGCTGGTCTCGCCGGTGTCGCCGGGAAACGCAGTGCCGAGGAGTCGCTTGTCGTTCATCGACTCCATTGAACCTCAGCCGAAGATCAGGGCCGATATCGGGGACAGTCCGGGTGCCGGACGACCGGGACGGTGGAAGACTGTGGGCATGGACCAAGGCGCCTACCTCGCACTAGCCGCAGCGCTCACCGTTCTGGGCGCGATCTGGACCTGGGTCGCGTTCCGACGGCGCGGCCTCGGAGCCGGCGTGAGGGCCTTCGGGTGGACGCTGCTCGCCCCGGCGGCCTACCTGACCGGGCTGCTGCGCGCCGGCAGCCGGATCGTCGACGCGATCGGCGACTGGGCCGCACGCCTGGTCTTCAGCCCGACCGTCTGGATCGGGTTCGGCCTCGCCGCGATCGCGATCGTGCTGATCTTCGTCTCCCGCCTCCTGCCCACCAAGGAGAAGCCGAGCCGAGCAGCCCGGAAGGGGGCCGCCGGCGCAGCGCCCGCGGGCTCGGCCGGCCCGGCCTCGGTCGCGGCTCCGAGGACAGCCAAGGGCCCGGCGGTCGACGACGATGACGAGGACATGGCCGACGTCAACGACATCTTGAAGAAGTACGGCATCTCCTGACGTTGACCGACTCCACTGATCGCTTCGGCCAGCCGGCCGCCGATCTACTCACGATCGCGATGAGCCGTCCAGCCACACTCGGTCCCGGACGGCTGATCTGCATCGACGGCCCCGCGGGCTCAGGAAAGACGACGCTGGCCGCATCCCTGGCCGAGATGACCCGAGCCCCGGTGATCCACATGGACGACCTGTACGCCGGCTGGGACGGTCTCGCCGACGGCATCGCCCAGCTCGAGACGATCCTGCTCCCCCTCGTCGAGGGAGCCCCCGGCTCCTACCGCCGCTACGACTGGCACGCACGCGAGCACACCGAGACCGTGCTGGTCCCCCCGAGCCCGCTGCTCGTCATCGAGGGTGTCGGCAGCGGCGCCGCGGCGTACGACGGCTTCCGCACCGCCCTCGCCTGGGTCGACGCACCCGAGGAGGAGCGCAAGCGACGCGGCATCGACCGCGACGGCGACACCTTCGCACCCCACTGGGACGCCTGGGCGGCCGCAGAGGCCGAACACTTCACCGCGGACCTGACCATGGCCCGCGCCGACGTGGTCGTGACGACCTAGACCCCGCTGGTCAAGCCAGCGGAGGTCAGGAGATCAGCTCGTCCAGCCGGCTGTAGGCCCGCGCGTCACCTTGGAGGACCTCCGAGCGCCGCCCGTCGACCGAGACCGGTACGTCACCCGCGACCGTGACCCGGCGCATCTCGCGCGGGTGATGGTCGAAGTCGGCGACCGCGTAGTGCTGGGTGGCCCGGTTGTCCCACATCGCCACGTCACCGGGCTGCCAGGCCCAGCGGATGGTGTTCTCGAGCTTGGTGACCCGGTCCTGGAGCAGGTTGAAGAGGTGGACCGACTCGGTGGAGGTGAGCCCGTCGAACTCCTTGACGAAGCTGCCCAGGACCAGCGACCGCTCCCCCGTCTCGGGGTGCACGCGGACGACCGGGTGCCGGGTCTCGAAGTGGATCGAGGCGAAGTCGTCGCGGGAGTAGTTGGCGTCGGGCTGCTCGTGCTCCTCGTCGCGCTGGGCGTAGTCGTAGGAGTTGGTGTGCACCGCCCAGAGCGCGTCGGCCAGTGCCCTCAGCGGCACCGGGAGCCGGTCGTAGGCGGCCACGGTGTTCGCCCAGATCGTGGTCCCACCGTAGGGCGGCAGGGTGACCGCGCGCAGCACCGAGATCGCCGGGACCCGATCCACGAAGGTGACGTCGGTGTGCCACGCGTTGGCCGCCATCCCGGCGTTCGCGGTGACCCTCAGCACCCGCCCGGAACCGGTGTTGACCGTCGGGTGCGCGGTCGTCAGCTCACCGAACCGGGCCGCGAAGGCGCTCTGCGCCTCGTCGGTGAGCCCGTCCTGGCTCCGGAAGAAGAGCACCTTGTGGCGCAGCAGGGCGTTGCGTACGTCCTGGATCTGGGTGTCGTCTGCCTCGGCCAGGTGCAGGCCCTCGATGACGGCGCCGATCCGGGCGCCGGCGCGGCGGATCCGTACGCCCGAGGTCGTCTCGACGACGTCCGCGGGCCGGTGCAGCTCGGTGATGGTCACGTTCGTTCTCCTCCGATCGGGGATTGCGGGTCAGGCGGGGGTGAGCTCGGGCTCGGCGGTCCTCACGTGGGCGCCGCGACCGCGGCCCAGCTTCGGCCACCACGACGGCACCAGGCCACGCTGGCCACCGAGCGCAGCCGAGACCCGGTCGAGGTAGATCGCGATCACGACGACGGCCAGACCGCCCTCGATCGAGGCACCGATCTGCAGGCCCTGGACGGCGTTGACGACCACTCCACCGAGGCCCGAGCCGCCGACCAGGCCGGCCACGACGACCATCGAGAGGGCCAGCATGATCACCTGGTTCACCCCCGTCATGATCGACTCGCGCGCCAGCGGGAGCTGGACCTCGCGCAGGATCTCCCAGCGGCCGGCGCCGAAGGCGGTGGCCGCCTCGACGGTCTCGGGGTCGACCTGGTTGATCCCGAGCTGGGTGAGCCGGACCGCGGGCGGCAGCGCGAAGACGATCGTGGCGACCAGACCGGGCGCGTCACCTACGCCGAAGAAGAGGATCGTCGGCAGCAGGTAGACGAAGACCGGCAGCGTCTGCATCAGGTCGAGGATCGGCCGCAGCGCGGCCCGCAACGGTGGCGAGAAGGCCGACCAGATGCCCAGCGGGATGCCGATCACCAGCGCGACGAGCGCCGCCACGAGCACCGAGGTGGTGGTCTGCATCGTCTCGTACCACAGGTCCATCGACTCGATCAGGAGCAGCCCGGCGGTCAGCACCAGGGTCAGCACGACCTGGCGGGTGACGACCAGCGCGATCACGGCGAGCACGATGATCATCGCGATCGGCGGCAGCCCGCCGAGCACGTTGTAGACCATCCGGAGCAGGAAGTTCAGCGCTTCCTTGATGCCGTCGAAGAACGGACCGAGGTTGTCGGTGAGGAAGTTGATGATGTTCTCGCCGATGTCGCCGATGTGAAGATCAGGCATGGGCCACCTCCGCGGCCTCGTCGTTCACGGTGGAGAGCGCCGAGAGGATCGCGCCCCGTGGCACCACGCCGCGCAGCCTGCCGTCCTCGTCGAGGACGGTGACGGGCACGACCTGGCGGCCAGCCAGATGCATGAAGTCGCCGATCACGTCGCTCTCCTTGACCTGGTGGAAGTCCTCGCCCAGCGCGCCGTGGACGCTCGTGGCGCCGCGGCGGGTCAGGCTCACCAGCCGGTCGTCGGTCACGACACCCAGCAGCCTGTCGTCCGCGCCGGTCACGAAGGCACCGGTCACCTCGTTCTCTCCCAGCCTGCGCAGCGCGTCGTGAGGCGTGATGTCCTCGGGGAGCACGAGGCGAGCCGGCCGGATCAGGTCGGCGGCGCTGAGCACGCGGGCCCGGTCGACGTCGGAGACGAACTCGCTGACGTAGTCGTCGGCGGGATGCGCCACGATCTCGGGTCCGGGGGCGAGCTGGATGACCCGTCCCTCGCGCATCACCATCACCCGGTCGCCGATCCGCATCGCCTCGTTGAGGTCGTGGGTGACGAAGACCGTGGTGCGCTGATCCTGGGCCTGGAGCTCGACCAGCAGGTCCTGCATGTCGCGCCGGATCAGCGGGTCCAGCGCCGAGAACGGCTCGTCCATCAGCAGGATCGGCGGGTCCACCGCCAGCGCGCGGGCCAGACCCACCCGCTGCCGCATGCCGCCGGAGAGCTCGTGTGGGAACTTGTCGCCGCGCCCACCCAGGCCGACCCGGTCGAGGGCGGCGTCGGCCTTCTCGAGGCGCTCCGGCTTCGCGATGCCGCGTACCTTCAGGCCGTACGCCGCGTTCTCCCGCACCGTCCGGTGCGGGAAGAGCGAGAAGTGCTGGAAGACCATGCCGATGCCGTTGTTGCGGAGCTCGCGCAGCCGCTGATCGGAGACCTTGGTGATGTCCTCGCCGTCGATCAGGAGCTCGCCGGCGCTGGGCTCGTTGAGCCGGTTGATCATCCGCAGCACGGTCGACTTGCCCGAGCCGGACAGGCCCATGACGACGAACATCTCCCCCTTGGCGATCTCGAAGTCGATCTCGTGGGCGCCGAGATAGCCGCCCGCGGCGGCGGCCGCCGCGCGTGGGTCCTGGGCGGCCAGCGCCCGCTCGGCCTGTCTCCTGCCGAGCCCATAGACCTTGCTCAGCCCTCGCCCGACGATCGCGGGCTCGGCGGTGTGGTTCGTCTCGCTCATCAGATCTCCGCCTTCTCGCCGTCGGCGTCCTCGACCCCGTCGAGGAACTCGGCGACTCTGTCGGGGTTGTCGTCGATCCACGCCTCGGCGATGTCGGCGAGCTCCTTCCCGGACTTGTCGTGGTCGTAGTAGAACTGGCCGGCCTCGTCGGTGGTGAAGGTCAGGTTCGCGAGGAGCTCGGCGATCTCCGGGTTGTCGTCCTCAAACCCCTTGCGGGTGACGGTGCGGATCTCACCGGCCCCGCCCCAGACCTTGTCGGGGTCCTCGAGGAAGGCAGCGTCGAACTGCACGGTCATCCAGTGCGGGCTCCAGCCGAGGAAGACGATCGGCTGGCCGGCCTTCTGCGACTTCTCGACCTGGGCGAGCATCGCCGGGGTGCCGCTGGCGACCAGCTTCCAGTCCCCCAGGCCGTACGCGTCCTCGTCGATCGCCTTCTGGATCGTCTCGTTGCCCGGGGAGCCGGCCTCGATGCCGTAGATCTTCTTCCCGAACCTCGCGGCGTTGGCGTCGAGATCGGCGAGCGAAGCGATCCCGAGCTCTTCGGCGACGTCGCCGGGGATCGCCGGGGCGTACTCGGTGCCCTTCACGATCGTGGAGAGCACCTCGACGTCGCCTTCGTCGATCGGGTCGCCGAAGCTGGGCTCCTGCGAGGGCCACCAGTTGCCGAGGTAGGCGTCGATCTGGCCCGAGGAGACCGCGGTCGCCGCGTTCTCGACGGACAGGTTCTTCTTGATGCTCGCGTCGTAGCCGAGCTCCTGGAGGATCTGGACGGCGATCTCGTTCTCGACCTGGAGGTCGACCCACGGCTGCTCGGCGAGGACCACCGAGTCCTCGGCTCCCCCGGAGTCGCTCTGGGCGAAGCCGTCACGCTCGCTCGCGGTCGTGCAGGCGGTCAGGGTGCCGGCTGTCGCCACGATGGCGAGGGCTGCCACGGCAAGGCGTTGGGGGCGGCGCATGCGTGCTCCATCCAATCGGTTCATATATGTCTAACACACTAGACATTGACCTTTCGGGTGTTCCAGCACGTCCGCGCGCTGAGCAAGACCAGGATCGAGATGCTGCGATAGAGAGTCTCTATATCTCGGTCAGAGATCGGTGAGGTCCTGAGCCAGCGCGACGAACTGCTCGACCAACGCGTCGCCGCGTTCCTCCAGCCACACCAGGGACACGCTCACCCGGGCCACCGGGACGAGCGGCACGATCTGTGCGCCGGCCCGCGACGCCGCTCCGGCCATGCCCTCGGTCAGCACCGCCACCCCCGCCCGTGCCAGCACCAGCGGGATGATCGAGGCGACGTGTGCCGTCTCGATGGCGACCTCGGTGGGCAGGCCGGCCGCCTCGAGACGGGCATCGAGGAACGTACGCAGCGCCGTGCCGGCCGGCGTCGCGATCAGGCCGATCTCGGCGAGCTCCTCGATCCGGACCTCCTCCGGTGCCTCGCCCGAGGGCGGCAGGACCGCTACGAGCTCGTGCTCGGCGAGCCGGTGCGAGCCGAACGGGCCGTGCGGCGTCGCGCCGTCGATCAGCCCCACGTCCGCCTCGCCCTTGCGCACTTGGTCCAGGACGTCGGATCGGTGCTGCGGGTCGGTGACGACCACCTGCGCGGCGGGCTGGATCCGCCGGAACTCGGCCAGCACCGGCACCAGCGGCTCGACCGCCCACACCGTGCTGGAGGTGATCCGCAGCCGGCCGAACCCCTCGTCCGAGACCGACCGCACCGCGCCCGCGGCGAGCTCGAAGCCGCGTACGACCCGGCGGGCCGGACCGAGCAGCGCCGACCCCGCCGGGGTGAGCCGCACGCCCCTGCCGTGGCGCTCGAAGAGCGGACCGCCGAGCTCCCGTTCGAGCCCCCGCACGGCGTACGACAACGACGGCTGGGCGACGTGGAGCCGCGCCGCGGCGCTGGTGAAGCTGCCCGCCTCGGCGATGGCGAGGAAGAACTCCAGCTGTCGTCGCTCCATGGCCCGAGGCTAACCCGACCGGTCACCGGGCGTACCGGCCACCTCGATAGCCTGTGAGCGTGCTGAGACCGAGTGGAGAGCAGTTCACGATCGACGGCGGGGGCTACTCCGCGACGGTGACCGAGAGTGGCGGCGCGCTGCGCCTGCTGTCCTACGAGGGGCGGGAGCTGATCGCGGGGTTCGGCGACGAGGAGCAGTCCAGCGGCGGCAAGGGTCAGCTGCTGGCGCCGTGGCCCAACCGGGTCCGCGACGGCCGCTACGAGTTCGGCGGGAAGACCTATCAGCTCGGGGTCACCGAGGTCGCGCGCAACAACGCCTCCCACGGGCTGGTGCGCTGGGCGCAGTGGCTGCCCATCGAGGAGGCCAAGAGCTCGATCACCCTGGCCACCCGGTTGATGGCACAGAGCGGCTACCCGTGGACGCTCGACCTCGAGGTGACGTACGCCATCGGTCCCGACGGGCTCACCGTGACCCAGGCGGCGACCAACCACGCCGACTCCCCCGCGCCCTACGCCGTCGGCGCCCACCCCTATCTCACCGCCGGCGCCGGCCCGGTCAATACCTGGACGCTCACCCTCCCGGCGCGGACCCGGCTGCTCTCCGACCCCGAGCGCAAGCTGCCCACCACGAGCGAGCCGACGGCCGGCACCGACTACGACTTCACCTCCGCCAAGCCTGTCGGCGACGTCGTCCTCGACCACGCCTTCACCGACCTCGACCGCGGCGAGGACGGACGGGCGACGGTCACCGTCGTCGGCCCCGACGGGGGCGTCGCGCTCTGGGTCGACGAGCGCCATCCGTGGCTGATGGTCTACAGCGCCGACGACCAGTCACCCGCACGCGGCGGTCTCGCCGTCGAGCCGATGACCGCTCCCCCGGACGCGTTCAACTCCGGCACCGACCTGATCGCGCTCGCCCCCGACGAGCGCCTCGAGGTCACCTGGGGCATCACCGCGGTCCGATGACCCTGCTGAAGGTCTCCGGGCTCAGCAGGTCCTACGGCGAGCATGCCGTCCTCGACGGACTCGATCTGACCCTCGAGCCCGGACAGGCGATCGCCCTCACCGGGGCGAACGGGTCCGGGAAGTCGACCCTGCTGCGCTGCGTCGCCGGCGTCGACGAGCCGACGACCGGCGAGGTGCTGCTCGACGAGAAGGCGTACGACGAACGCTCCGCGCAGGTGCGCCGGGACGTCGCCACCCTCCTCGACGACCTGGACCTCTTCCCCGACCTCGCGGTCGTCGAGCATCTCGACCTCCTCGCCCACGCCCACCGGGTCGAGGACCCCACGGGCACGGTCGACCGTGTGCTCGAGGAGGTGGGCCTGATCGACCAGGCGAGCCAGCTGCCCGGCTCGCTCTCCTCGGGCCAGCGTCAACGCCTCGCCCTGGCGTCGCTGCTGGTGCGACCGCGGCGGCTCCTCCTGCTCGACGAGCCCGAGCAGCGGCTCGACGCCGAGGGCGTCCACTGGCTCGCCGGACTGCTCGCACGCGAGAAGGAGGCCGGCGTCGGGATCCTGTTCGCCAGCCACCATCCGGCCGTCGTCGAGGCCGTGGCCGACGAGGTCGTACGCCTCGGATCCTCGCCCGACATCGCATGACCACCGACGCCCCGACACCCGCCGAGATCCGCGGGCTGATCCGATCCTGGCGTCGCGGCCGGGTGACGGCACCCTGGGGAGAGATGCTCTACCAGGCATACCTCGGCCTGCTCACCGTCCTCGTCTACGGCTCCGGGCTGGTGAGCGCGGTGATCAACGCCGGGCAGGCCGTCGCGGCGTGCACCGGCGAGACGTGCGTCGGGACGCGCACCGCAGGACCGGTTCTCGTCGTGCTGATCTGGCTGGCGCTGGGTGCCGCGGTGCTTCGGCTCCTGGGGCCGCTCATGGCGTCTCCGGCGACCTCGGCGATGGTGCTCTCGACACCGGTGGACCGCGGACGGTGGTTGCGGCGCCAGTACTGGACCATGCTGGTGCTCGCCGCCGTGGCCGCGGCGGCCCTGGCGGCCCTCGCAGCGGTGACGGCGGGATGGCCGTTGATCACGGTCGGCGCCCTGGCACTGACCGCGGCCGCGCTGGCGTCGATGACGTACGCGGCCGGGGCCGTGGCCCAGTCACGAACCCGCTCGGTCTGGCGGATGATCGGGCCGATCGCCGCCCTTGCGGCCCTCGCCACCCTGGCAGGCGTGGCCGCCGGGATCACGAGCGGGTTCGCACCGCCCGCCGGCGAGCGGTGGTGGCTGGCACCCGCTGCGACGGCGCCGCTCGCCGGTACGGTGGCCGCGCTCGGTCACCGCCGCCTCGGCGGGCTCCGTCGCCGTGACCTCACCCGTGGGCACGGGTTGGCGAACGGGCTCTCCGGTGCGCTCGCCGGGCTCGACACCGCTCTGGCCTACGACGTCGTCCTTCAGCACACCAGCGGGCAGCGCGCTGTCGTTCGGCCCCGGCGTCCGCGCGGGCCCAAGGGGCCGCTGGCGCTGGTCACGGCCGACGTCATCAGGCTGGGCCGGACACCGCTGCGCGTGCTGGTCCTGGCGGCCGCGGTCCTGCCGGCGTACGCGCTCGAGGCGGCCGGGGCCGGCGCCCTGACCGTGCCGGTCATGGTCGTGATCGGGTTCTGGGCCGCTGTCCCGTTCGGCGCCGGCGTGCGGGTCCTGTCGCGCTCGAGCGGGCTCGTGCGGCTGTTGGGTGCCAGGTCCTGGCAGCTCCGGCTCGGGGCGCTCGTCGTGCCGACGGCCCTGCTGGTGACGTACGGCCTGGGCTGTCTGTGGGCACTGCCGCATCCGCTGCTGGCGCCCGCTGTCGGCCTCGGCGCACTGGCGGCGTGGACCCGGTGGCTGTCCGCGCCGCCACCGGACTACGCCTCGGTCATGGTCTCGACGCCGATGGGTGCCATGCCGGTCACGCTGTTCATCAATGCGGCACGAGGCTTCGACATCGCCGGGCTGGTGAGCATCCCGACGCTGTTCGCCCCTGACGCGGCCGGGGCCACGATCTCGCTGGCGCTGTCGGCGATCACTCTCGCGGTCCTCGTCGGCCGGCGCTGACCCTCAGCGGTCACACTCCAGCAGCCCGAGGTCGAACGCATCGGCCATCGCCGCGTAGCCGGCGTCGCCGGGATGGAGGTGGTCCCCGGAGTCGTAGGCGGGCAGGAACCGCGCCGGTCGCGCGGGGTCTCGCGTGGCCGCGTCGAAGTCGACGACGCCGTCGAACTCACCGGAGGTCCGGATCCACTCGTTGACTGCGAGCCGCACCCGGTCGCGCGCGGGGGTGTAGCGGCTGCCGCCCTCGAACGGGGTGAGGCTGGCGCCGACGACGCACACGTCCTCGGCATGCGCCTGGGCGATGAGATCGCGGTAGGCCTGGATCAGGTCGGAGGCCTCGTCGGCGTCGTCCCAGCGGATGTCGTTGATCCCCGCCAGCAGCACGACCGTCGAGACGCCGGGCTGGTCCAGGGCGTCTCGCCGGAAGCGGTCCAGACCGCGCTGGCCACCGGTCGAGTCGGCGAGGACGCGGTTGGCGGAGATGCCCTCGTTCATCATCGCGAACCGGCCGGCGAACGAGCTCGCCGCCACCCGGTCGGCCAGCACGTCGGGGTAGCGCCGGTCGGCGCCGACCGTGGAGCCGTTGCCGTCGGTGATCGAGTCGCCGAAGAGCACCACGGTCTTGACGCGGCGCGGCTTCTCGACGACGACACTCTCGACCCAGTACCAGCTGGAGATCTCCGTGGTGAACGCCGCACCCGACTCCTCGCCGGCCACGTCCGCGCCCGCCGTCCCGGAGACGTAGGAGGTCTGCGTGGCCACGTCGTGCCCGGTGATCGGGCCGCTCTCGCCGACGACGTGGAAGCTCACCGCGAGGGTCGTATCGGCCGGCACCGCAGCCTCGATCGGGTCGCTGAGCACCTCGGTGCCGGGGGCGACGGTGACCTCCTCGGCGCCGTCGAAGGTCAGCTGCCGGTTCGTGCCGGACACCACCGCGGCACCGTCACCGGCCAGACCCAGGTGTGCCGAGGCGAAGGTCACCGGACGGTCGCCGAACGCGTTGGACAGGGTGATGCGTACGCCGGAGCCACCCAGCGAGGTGTGCACCAGGTTGCGCACCGACCGGTCCGCCAAGCCGGCGGCGCCGGTCTGACCGCCCACCTCGTCGGCCGAGGCACCCCAGGTGCCGACCGGGTGCACCGGCGCGGCCTGGGCCGGCACCGTCGAGGCCAGGGTGAGCACCGCCGCCAGCACGGCGATGGCACGAGTCCATGTGATCACGCAGACACGCTAGGACGCTGCGGGCGTGGCTATCAGCAGTTCCGGCGAGGATTCCCCGAAGCGTAGTAAACGGTTCGCCGCAGGGTCGCTGCTAGGACAGCTCTTCGGCCAGCGCGCGCAGCGTGCGGACAGCCTTCTTCGACGAGCCTCCGTCGGAGGCCTGGATGCCGAGCGCGGAGATGTTGTGGCCCGAGGCCAGGTCGATGTTGGGCCACGGCGCGCCGCGAGGGAAGTTGATCGCGAGGACCTCGGCCCACTCCAGATCACGGCGCTTGAAGCCGTTGACGACGGTCAGGCCGTCGGTGCGGGCGACGACCCGCGACCTGGTCAGCGCGTACACGCAGGTCACGATCCCGAGGCCCACGGCGCCGAAGGTGAGCCGCTCGAACATGGTCACCTGGGCCTTGATCTCGGGCGTGAAGCCGACCCAGACCATCGTGCACATCACCGCGAGAGCCGCGACGAGGAACCAGCCCATGACGCGCGCCCCGAGCGGGCGCCAGGTGTGCGGCAGCTTCACCGGTCGCTCAGCTGCGGTGGGGTCAGATCCGGCAGGCATTGATCTCCGTCAGCAGGATCGCGCGGGCACCCACGGCGTACAGGTCGTCCATCAGCTTCTGCGAGCCCTTGCTCGGCACCATCGCGCGGACGGCGACCCAGCCCTCGCGGTGCAGCGGGCTGACCGTCGGACCCTCGAGACCGGGCGTCATCGCGGAGGCCTCGGCGAGGAACTCGGCGCGGATGTCGTAGTCCATCATCACGTAGCTGCGCGCGATCAGGACGCCGTCGAGGCGGCGGCGGAAGGTCTCGTACGCAGCCCCCAGCTGGGCGCCCGAACGCGTGATCACCACGGCCTCGGAGTGCATGATCGGCTCACCGAAGATCTCCAGGCCGGCCTGGCGCATCGTGGAGCCGGTCTCGACCACGTCGGCGATCGCGTCGGCGACACCGAGCTGGATCGAGGTCTCCACGGCGCCGTCGAGACGGGTCACGCTCGCGTCGATCCCCTCGCGCTCGAGGAAGGCCGAGACGACCCCGACGTAGGAGGTCGCGATCCGCTTGCCGCGCAGCTCCTCGATCGCGGTGAAGTCGCCGGCACGGCCCGCGAAGTGGAACCGCGAGCGGCCGAAGCCGAGCCCGACGACCTCGTCGGCCTTGGCGCCGGAGTCGAGGAGCAGGTCGCGGCCGGTGATGCCGATGTCGAGGGTGCCCTCGCCGACGTAGAGCGCGATGTCGCGCGGGCGCAGGTAGAAGAACTCGACGCCGTTCTCCTCGTCGATGAGGGTCAGGCGCTTGGAATCCTCGCGCTGGCGGTAGCCCGCCTCGCGCAGGAGCTCGGAGGCCGCGACGGAGAGCGAGCCCTTGTTGGGCACGGCGATCCGGAGCATGTCGGTCGGATTGTTGTCAGGCATGGGGTTCCCTACAGGTGTGAGTAGACGTCGTCGATCGAGATGCCGCTGGCGAGCATGAGCACCTGAGCGTGGTAGAGCAGCTGGGAGATCTCCTCCGCGGTCGCTTCCTTGCCCTCGTACTCGGCCGCCATCCAGGACTCGGCGGCCTCCTCGACCAGCTTCTTCCCGATCGCATGGACCCCGGCGTCGAGCTGTGCCACGGTGCCGGATCCTTCAGGTCGGGTCCGGGCCTTCTCACTCAGCTCGGCCCAGAGCTCGTCGAACGTCTTCACGAGCGTCAACACTAGGCCGTACGCGACCCGGCCCCCGAATCGTCTCACCGAATCCATAGCAGTTCTGCTATGGACAGGCATAGCAGAACTGCGATACCTTCGGTTTCATGAGCATCGACGACGAGGACACCGCGTTCTACGTCGGGATCGCCACCCAGGTCACCGAGCACCGGGTCGCGCGGGGCCTGTCCCAGCGCGAGCTCGCCGAGCTCTGCGGGACGACCCAGTCGGCGATCGCTCGACTGGAGTCCGGCTCCCGCCCACCCAAGATCGACACCCTTCTCCGGGTGGCTGCCGCCCTCGACTGCCGTCTCGAGGTCGGCTTCCACGCCCGCACCCGAGCCCACAGGAGCACGCCATGAAGACCACCATCTCCGCCGACGAGGTCGAGTCGACCCGCAGCGAGCGGTTCCTGGCGGTCGCACTGACCGCCTTCCTGCTCGTCGGCACCGTCTGGTTCTACGTCAAGGTGGCCGGCTGGTGGCCGCTCTACATGGACTGGGACCAGTGCAACAACGGCGAGACGGCGTGTGAGATACCCGGTCATGAAGCGATGCAGATCGGCTTCCGCCTCGGCTTCGTCATCCTGCTCTGCCTGGTCGGATTCTGGGTCCTCTACCGGCTGCGACGCAGCGGCTCGCGCTTCCTTCCGCTCGGCTTCGCCCTCGCCGCGACCGGCGTGATCATGGCCCTGGTCTTCGCCTTCCACTACACCTTCGAGTACGCCGACTTCGGGCCGCTCATCCTGTCGCTGCTCGGCGCCGCGGCCACCGTCGGCGTGTTCGTCGCCGTCCAACGGCTCCTGGCCAAGCGGATCCCGGCCATGCGCGTCCGCAAGGGAGACTGCCCCTACTGCGGCTATCCGGTCCGCGGCAAGCACTGCGAGGGCTGCGGCCGCGAGACCATCGCCCCGTGCTCGACCTGCGAGGCCGACCGCCGGGTCGGCACGCTCCACTGTGTGGAATGCGGCGCCGACTGAACCCTCAACCTCAGGGTCAGGGTTAGCCCTGCACCGGGCGTACGGTCGCCCGGTGCAGCTTCATGAACTCGACGTAGCCCGGCGCGTTGAGCTCCAGGATCGCGGCGGGGTTGGTGCCGGGCTCGATCGTGCCGCGGGTCTTGGCCGGGACACCCATGACCAGCGAGTGGTCCGGGATCTCGGTCCCCTCGACCACCATCGCGCCGGCCGCGACCAGGCAGCCGTCACCGATGACGACGGAGTCGGAGACCACCGCCCCGTTGCCGATCAGCGACCCGGTCCCGATCCGGTCGCCGTGCACGACGCAGCCGTGGGCGATGGTGCTGTGCGGCCCCATCTCGAGCGAGGATCCCGGGCGTACGTGCAGCACCGAGTTGTCCTGCACGTTGGAGCCCTCGCCGATGACGATCGGCCCGACGTCGGCGCGCAGCACCGCGCCGTACCAGACGCTGGCGTTGGGCCCGAGGCGTACGTCACCGATCAGCGTCGCCGTCGGCGCCACCCAGGCGTCGGGATGGATCTGCGGACTCTTGCCGTCGAACTCGAAGATGTTCATCGACGCAGATCCTAGGCGTGCGCGCCGTCGGGGCTGACGTGGAGGACCACGCTGGTCAGCCGCGGCAGTGCCTCCAGGAGGTGCTCCTCAGCGTGGTGGGCGATGTCGTGGCCGGCGGAGACCGGGAGGTCGGCGGACACGGTGATGTCACCGTCGGCGTGGAGGGTGTGCCCGATCCACCGCAGCCTCAGGCTGCGGACCTCGAGCACGCCGTCGACCGTGCCGACCGCCTCCCTTGCCCTGCGGACGTCATCAGGGGTGACCGCGTCCATCAGCCGGGCGCCGACCTGCTTGAGCGCCGAGCGCAGCACTCCGAGGATCGCGACCGCGATCAGCAGCCCGATCAGCGGGTCGGCCCACGGCATCCCGACCGCGACTCCGGCAGCACCGAACACCACGGCCAGCGAGGTGAAGCCGTCCGTACGCGCGTGGAGCCCGTCCGCGACCAGGGCGGCCGAGCCGATCTGACGGCCCACCCGGATCCGGTAGCGCGCGACGATCTCGTTGCCGCAGAACCCGACTACCCCCGCCGCCGCGACCGCCCAGACGTGCTCGACCTCGCGCGGATGGAACAACCGGTCGACGGCCTCCCAGCCCGCCAGGATGCTGGAGAGAGCGATCATCGCCACGACGAACAGCCCGGCCAGGTCCTCGGCCCGACCGTACCCATAGGTGAACCGGTCGTTGGCCGGGCGCCGCGCCAGCCAGAACGCCACCAGCAACGGCACCGCGGTCAGCGCGTCGGCGACGTTGTGGAGCGTGTCCCCCAGCAGGGCCACCGAGCCGGTCAGACCGACGACGACCGCCTGGATGCCAGCCGTCAGCGCGAGGACACCGAGGCTGATCCACAACGCCCTGCGGCCCCGTACGTCCGCCTCGAGGGCTTCGTCGACCTGATCCGCGGCATCGTGGGAGTGCGCTCCGAAGACGTCCGAGACCGCATGGCGGAAGCGGGCCCATCCTCCGTCGTGCGCATGCCCGTGCCCATGACCGTGCCCGTGCCCATGACCATGGCCTTGGCCTTGGTCGTGTCGGTGATCGTGCAGCGTGTGGGTCATGCCGACTCGTCCCCCGACCGGTGGTGCGCCGGGACCTGGTCCAGCAGATGCTCGACGTGACCGATCGTGTCGAGGACCAGCTGGCGCACGTGTCCGTTCTCCACGCGGTAGAGCACCGAGGTCCCCTCCTTCCGCGTGGTCACCAGCCGCGCCATCCGCATCTTCGCCAGATGCTGCGAGACCCCCGGCACCGGCTTCTCCAGCATCCCGGCGAGCTCGGAGACCGACCGCTCCTCGTCCAACAACAGCCCCGCCACCTGCAGGCGCGTGGGATCGGCCAGCATCCGCAGCACCTCGACGGCAAGAGTGACGACGTCATCCCCCCACACCGGAGGTTGCGTATTTGCATGCATGCGCAAATTGTAGCGCTAACTGATTCCGAGGATCTCTCGGCTTCATCGAAGTGAGACGGACGCGCTGTTGACCGACCTATGTGCGTCTGGTGAAGCGGACATCGCCGTTGGGGAGGCGTTCGTGGAGGTAGGCGGTGTCGTGGGCGCGGTGGTGGTGATGGGAGCAGAGGAGGGCGGCGTTGTCGAGGTCGGTGGCGCCGTCTTGGGTCCAGGCGATCCAGTGGTGGGCCTCTGCCCAGGTGCCGGGGATGTCGCACCCTTCGGCCTCGCAGGTCGCTGACCGGAGCAGGAGGGCGCGGCGTTGGGCGGCGGTGAAGAACCGTTCCTTGCGGCCGAGGTCGAGGACTTCGGAGTCTCCCCCGAGGACGGCGGGGATGATGCCGGCGGTGCAGGCCAGGCGGCGGGCTTCGGCTGCGGTGATCGGGCTGCCGCCGAGGACTTGGGCGACCCCGGCCTGATTGCGGAGCTGATCGATATCGATCGTGACGATCACCGTGGTCGCGTCTCCACCGTGGATCGGGAGCCGGGCGGGGTCGAGGGTCTCCAGCAGCTGGCAGAACGCGAGCCCGAGCCGGCGGTCGTAGGGCAGGTACTCGCCGGTCTCGGTGCGGGTGCCGTCATCACGCCGGGGCGAGGCGAAGGCTTCCAGGTTGGTGGCCAACCGGTCGGCAGCCGCATCCGGAACCACCGCGGAGATCCGAGTGGTGCCGTCCCCGAGCCGCCGCATGGCCAGCCGGGTCTTCTTCCTTGCGTGGGCCTCCTCCGCGGCGAGCCGTTTGGCTTCTTCGGCCTCGGCGATCTCGGGGGCGATCAGGTCCAGGATCCGGCGCCCGAGGCGGCGTAGCCGGGTGGGGTCGAACTCGGTGGCGTAGGCGACCAGCGCCTCTTCGGCCTTCGTCTTGATCTCGGGGTCGAGGTCTCTGGGGAGGTCGTCGAGGGCGGCGACGATGACCTGGGCCTGGGCCGGGTTGCAGTCGCCACAGCGCATCGCTTCGGCGACCAGCGTGTAGGAACGGTCCAGTGCCTCGGCGAGACGGAGGTCGGCACGCAGGGTCTCGGGGCGTTGGTGGGTGTGGTGATGCAACCACGCCGCCACATCACGCGCGGCCGAGTCGGTGGCCACATCAGCAGCAACAGCGAGCACCCGGAGCTCGAGCTCGGCCAGCTGGGCCTTGGCGCGGGCGATCTCGAGCAGCGTGGCGGCCTTCTGGTCGGTGGCCATGAACGCCGGATTCGCCTCCGCGACCCCGCCCAGAGCGTTGGTGATCGCGACCACGGCCCCGAGCACGGGATGTTGGGGTTGTTGCAGCGTGGTCATCGAACGGTCACCTCCCGACGTACGAACTCTTCACACCCGCACACGGGTGTGTCCTGGTTCGCTGGTCTCGGAGGCCCGGCAGTACGGGCTATTACTTACCCTCGCAGCTCAGCGTGCACGCCCCTGGTTCCCCTGGATTACCCCTCACCCGTTGTGTCCCGGGTAGAAAGGCACGCCTCTTTGAGAGGTGGTCGGCCATCACGTGTACGCCTGCGCCGAGCCTACCACACGATGCAAGCCAAAGCCACGCAAAAGACTCGAAACCCAATCAGGGACAGATATCCCAAGCCGAAGCCGAACCGCCGCTGGAAGCCCGCAAGACAGGTAAATGGCACCCCACCCAGACACCCTGTCTTGAAATCTCCCAACCCAGACAACGTATTGGCCCCACCCACGCTGGAAGTCCGCACAGACCACGCAGCGCCCACCGCCGAATCCCGTTACCCTCTGTCACCGATGACCATGACCGAGATCGCCGCAGCCTACGACAGCCGCGCAGCCGAGTACATCGACCTGTTCGGAACGATCGACCAGCTCGCCGAGCGCGACCGCGAGACGATCACCACCTGGCGAGACGCCACGACCGGCCGCCTATTAGATGCCGGCTGCGGCCCGGGCCTCTGGAGCCAGGAACTCACCACCGGCGGCGTACGTGACGTGGTCGGACTGGATGCCTCGGCCGAGTTCGTCGCCGCCGCACGGGCGCGGTACCCAGACGTCAGCTTCCAGCGAGCCGACCTCGCGGCGATCCCCCTGAGCGACAGCTCGGTCGGCGGGATCCTGGCGTGGTACTCGATCATCCACACCCCGCCCACCGAGCTCCCCGCCATTCTGGCCGAGTTCGTGCGTGTGCTCACCCCCGGCGGATCGGCACTGGTCGGCTTCGTCGACGGCGATCCCGGCGAGGCGTTCGACCACGCGGTGCACACCGCCTACTACTGGTCGGCGGAGGCACTCACCGATCTGCTCGCCCCGCTCGGGTTCGTCGTCGAGCAGGCATCGACCCGGCAGGACCCGGGCGCCCGCCGACGCCAGGGCGATCTGGTGGCGACACTCAGCAGGTTGTGAAACTGAGAGTGACCTATAGGCCACTCTCAGCTTCACAACCTCCACGGCACCTCAGTAGTGGCGTACGCAGTCGCGCAGGGTGAGCGCGGTCTCCATGGCCGCCGCGGCGGCCTCGTAGCCCTTGTCCTCGCTGGATCCCTCGAGCCCAGCGCGGTCGAGCGCCTGCTCCTCGTTGTCGCAGGTCAGCAGGCCGAAACCGACCGGAACGACGTGGTCGATCGCGACCCGGTTCAGCCCGTCGGTGGCGGCCGAGCAGACGTAGTCGAAGTGGGGGGTGCCGCCGCGGATGACGACGCCCAGCGCGACGATGGCGTCATAGCCCGACTTGGCGAGCGCGGCCGCGGCGACCGGGAGCTCGAAGGCGCCCGGGACCCGAACGACCGTCAGGCCGCCGACGGCGGCGTCCTTCAGCGCCCGCTCGGCGCCGTTCAGCAGGCCGCCCATCACCTCGTCGTGCCAGCGTGCGGCCACGACGGCGACCCGCAGATCGCTCGCGTCGACGACCTCGGGGGTCGGGGCTCCCTTGCCACTCATCGGTTCTCCTCAGTCAGATCGCGCCCGGACAGATCGGGCAGCTCGTGACCCATGCGGTCACGCTTGGTCAGCAGGTAGGCGAGGTTGTGCTCGTTGGGTCGCGGGGTCAGCGGCACCCGCTCGGCGACCTCGACACCGTAGGCCTCGAGGTGGCTCACCTTCTCGGGGTTGTTGGTCAGCAGGCGCACCGAGTCGACCTTGAGGTCACGCAGGATCTGCGAGGCGGCGCCGTAGTGGCGCGCGTCGGCCGGCAGACCGAGGTCGAGGTTGGCGTCGACGGTGTCGCGACCGCCGTCCTGGAGCTGGTAGGCCTGCAGCTTGGCGAGCAGCCCGATCCCGCGGCCCTCGTGCCCGCGCAGGTAGACCACCACACCGCAGCCCGCCTCCGCGATCCGCGAGAGAGCCTCGCGCAGCTGCGGCCCGCAGTCGCAGCGCCGCGACCCGAAGACGTCCCCGGTCAGGCACTCCGAGTGCACTCGCGCGAGCACCGGGTCGCATCCGGCGATGTCGCCGTAGACCAGCGCGACGTGCTCGACCTGGTCGTCGATGGTGCGATAGCCGTAGGCGGTGAAGTCACCGAACTCGGTGGGCAGCCGGGTCGCCGCCTTGCGCTCGACCAGCACCTCCGTACGCCGCCGGTAGGTGACCAGGTCGGCGATCGAGATCATCGCCAGACCGTGCTCGTCGGCGAACTCCCGCAGCTGCGGGGCGCGCTGCATGGTGCCGTCGTCGTTGACCAGCTCGACCAGCGCACCGGCGGGCTCCAGACCGGCCAGCCGGGTCAGGTCGACCGCGGCCTCGGTGTGGCCGACCCGCACCAGCACTCCGCCCTCGCGTGCCCGCAGCGGGAAGACGTGCCCCGGCCGGGTCAGGTCCCCGGCCCCGGAGTGAGGGCCGGCGAGCAGCCGGGTCGTGAGCGCCCGGTCGGCGGCCGAGATGCCGGTCGAGACGCCCTCGCGGGCGTCCACCGAGACCGCGTACGCCGTCTGCTTGCGGTCCTCGTTGACCCGGGTCATCGGCGGCAGGTCGAGGGCGTCGAGCCGCTCCCCCGGCAGCGCCACGCAGATCACGCCGGAGGACCAGCGGATCGCGAAAGCCATCACCTCCGGGGTCGCCAGCTCGGCGGAGAAGATCAGGTCTCCCTCGTTCTCCCGGTCCTCGTCGTCGACGACCACGACCGGTTTCCCGGCCGCCAGGTCAGCGATCGCGTTCTCGACCGGATCCAGCCGGATCCCCACGTACTGCTCGGTGCCTGATGAATTCAATCCAGTCTCGATATTCACGGCCGAACCCCTCCCAGAAGCTTCTCGACGTGCTTGGCGATGATGTCGGTCTCGAGGTTGACCTCGTCGCCGACGGCCCGGAACCCCAGCGAGGTACGCGCCAGGGTCTCGGGGATGAGGCTGACCGTGAGCGCGTCCTCGGTCACCGAGACCACGGTGAGGCTGATCCCGTCGACCGCGATCGAGCCCTTCTCGACGACATAGCGCACGAGCTCCTCGGGGAGCGAGATCGTGACGACCTCCCAGTGCTCGCTGGGCTCGCGGGAGACGATGCGCCCGACGCCGTCGACGTGCCCCTGGACGATGTGCCCACCGAGCCGGGTGGCCGGGGTGACCGCGCGTTCCAGGTTGACCTGGTCGCCGGCCGAGAGCGCGTGCAGGCTGGTCCGCTTGAGCGTCTCCAGCATCACGTCGGCCGTCCACTCGTTCTCGCCGAGCGTGGCCACGGTCAGGCAGCAGCCGTTGACCGCGATGGAGGCTCCCAGCTCGGCGTCCGAGAGCACGGTGGCCGCGGTGATGGTCAGGCGTACGGCGTCGCCCTGGTCCTCGATCCCGGCGACGGTGCCGAGCTCCTCAACAATCCCGGTGAACATCACTGCTCCCCTCTGTATTGAATTTCTTGGGGTGGTTCCAAGACGAAACGGACGTTCGGCTCCTCGCCGGCGGCGGCTGGTGCGAGTACGTCGACAGAGCGCACCCGCGGCCGGAAGGCGTCGGAGATGGTGGTGATCCCGAGGTCGGCGACGGCCGAGCGGCCCGCGCCGAGCAGGAACGGGGCGACGTAGACGACGATCTCGTCCACGAGGCCCGCGGCCAGGAAGGCCGCGGCCAGCGTCGGCCCGCCCTCGAGAAAGACATGGCGGCGCTCGCGCTCCCACAGCTCAGCCAACGCCGAGCGCGGGTCGCGGGTGCGCAGGTGCAGCGAGGGCGCCTGGGCGTCGAAGATCCGGCGGTCCGCGGGGAGGTCGCGCTCCCCCATGACGACCCGCAGCGGCTGTACGCCGACCACCCGGTCCTCCAGGTCCCGAACCGTCAGCGCGGGGTCGTCGACCTCGACCGTGTTGGTCCCGACCAGCATCGTGTCGCTCAGCGCCCGCAGCTTGTGGGTGTCGAGTCGCGCGGCGCGCGAGGAGACCCAGCGCGAAGTGCCGTCGGCGGCGGCGCTGCGACCGTCGATCGTGGTGGCGAACTTCCAGGTGACGTAGGGGCGCTGCAGCTCGGCCGCGCGCGTCCAGACCCGGTTGAGCTCTCGGGACTCCGCGGCGTACAGGCCCTGCTCGACCTCGATCCCCGCCTCCTTCAACCGCTCCGCTCCCCCGGCAGCGACCGGGTTGGGGTCGGCCTGGGCGAAGACGACGCGGGCGACGCCGGCATCGATCAGCGCCTGCGAGCACGGGCCGGTGCGGCCGGTGTGGTTGCACGGCTCGAGCGTGACCACTGCGGTCGCCCCGCGAGCTGCTTCCCCTGCCTTCGCCAGCGCGTCGACCTCGGCGTGCGCGGTCCCGGGCCCGCGATGGAACCCCTCGGCGATCATCGACCCGTCCGGCCCCAGGAGTACGCAGCCCACCCGAGGGTTCGGATAGGTGGCAGGCCCCGGTGCGCCGATCGCAGCGGCCAGGTCCAGGGCGCGACGCATCGCCCCCGGCTCCGGGTCACGCTGGTCCAAGCACTTCATCTGATCCCCTCTGGTCCGTCTCGCGGACTCCGGGGTCAGGCTCGATACATCGCGCCGCACCCTGTCGAATCAGGGTGGTCACGACGAATCGGGCTGCGTGCGTCTTCCCATCCGGACTTTAACCGTCGGTGCAGGAGTTTCACCTGCTCAACCGATGACTGGCTGTCATCGGGTCGCGGACTTCTAGGCCAAAGATCTACACAGTGGTCCAGTCACCGCCGGCTCGGAATTTCACCGACCCCAGAGCACGCGAGCACAAGCTCGTCTACGACAAGTGTGCCACACGAGTGGCACGACACCGGATCAGGCGTCGAAGGCTGAGACGGCCTTGTCCCGCAGCGCGTTGACCATCGCGTCCGGGTCGTCGGCCGAGTAGACGGCGGAGCCGGCGACGAAGACGTCGGCCCCGGCCTCGGCGCAGCGCTCGATGGTCTCCAGCGAGACGCCACCGTCGACCTGCAGCCAGGTCTCGACACCGTGCTTGTCCATCATCGACCGCGCCCGGCGGATCTTGGGCAGCACCAGATCGAGGAACTTCTGCCCGCCGAAACCGGGCTCGACGGTCATCAGCAGCACCATGTCGAGCTCGGCCAGCATGTCCTCGTACGGCTCGATCGGGGTCGCCGGCTTGAGCGCCATCGAGGCGCGGGCTCCCTTGGCGCGGATCTCGCGGGCCAACCGGACCGGGGCCTTGGTGGCCTCGACATGGAAGGTCACCGAGCCGCAGCCGGCCTCGACGTAGGCCGGCGCCTCGCGGTCGGCGTTCTCGATCATCAGGTGGGCGTCGAGCGGCGTGTCCGTCGACCGCGCGATCGCCTCGACCATCGTCGGCCCGAAGGTCAGGTTGGGCACGAAGTGGTTGTCCATCACGTCGACGTGGATCCAGTCGGCGCTGGGAATCCTGGCGACCTCGGCCCCGAGGGCGGCGAAGTCGGCGTTGAGGATGGACGGAGTGATCTGGATGTGGCCCACGGAAAGCACCCTAGATGACCCGGAGCGGTCAGAGGGCAGCCAGGTCGGCGGACGTCATCCCCTCGAGCGTGTCGCGGAAGACCCGGCGCTCGCCGGGGGCGACGGGGACGTGGTTCTCGATGACCAGGACGGTGCAGCCGGCGGCCTCGGCGGAGCGGGCGCCGGTGTTGGAGTCCTCGACGGCGACGGTGTCCTCGGCCGCTACGCCGAGGGCGGCGGCCGCGGTGAGATAGGGCTCGGGGTGAGGCTTGCCGTTGCGGACCATGTCGCCGGTGACGATCACCTTGAAGGTGCCCTCCGGCAGGTGCTTGAGGATGGGGCCGACGAAGCGGGCGTACGACATCGTCACGAGCGCGCAGGGCACCCCCTGCTCGACCAGGTCGGCGAGCAGGTCACGGGCCCCCGGCCGCCACGGGACCTCCTTCTCGACCCGCTCCACCACGCCGTCGAGGAGCATCTCGACGATCTCCTCGGGTTCGTGCGGAAGACCCATGCCCTCCTTGACCAGCCGCGCCGACTCGATCAGCGCGTTGCCGACCAGCTCCATCGCCTGCTCCTCGGACCACGTCGCCCCGAAGCGCTCGGCGATGGCGTACTCCGTCGCGATCCAATACGGCTCGGTGTCGACCAGGGTGCCATCCATGTCCAGCAGGACGGCGGCCGGGAAGTGCCTGGACGAGCTGCTTGGTGCCTGAGTGGTGTTCAGCGGAGCCTCCGGTGGAGCGAGATCGAGGAGCGATTGCTGGCTCAACCTTAGGGCGCTCGCGAGCCCCGGTCAGAGAAGGTCGGCGATCAGCGCGGCGGCACGATCGGCGCCGTCGGCCTCCACCGGCCGGCCGTGGCGCTCGCGGCCGATCTCGTCGGCGATCGCTCGCGCGAGCGTGTCGGGGGTGAGGCTGTCGTACTCGAGACAGCGGCCGGCGCCGTACTGCTCGAGCCGGTGTCGGACGTGGATGTTCTGCTCGAAGTGGTGGCGCAGCGGCACGTAGATGAACGGCGTGCCGGCGGCGGCCAGCTCCATCGTGGTGGTCAAACCACCCTGCACCACGGCCAGGTCGCAGGCGGCGAGGAGCCGGTAGAGGTCAGGGACGAAGCCGAGCACCTCGAAGCCGGGACGCGACCGTACGACGCCGGTGTCCAGGCGAGGGCCGGTCACGACGATCATCCGCAGGTTTTGCACAGCGGCGCGAGCGGCGTCGTAGGCGTCCTCCACCCGACGGAGCAGATCGCTGCCGACGCCCGATCCGCCCACGGTGGCGACACACACGAGCTCGTCGGGGTGCCAGCCGACCTCGGCACGAAGCCGTGCCCTGTCGGCGATGGAGCCGGGGTCGATGCCGGTGACGTAGCCGCTGAAGTCGTAGTGCTGGGCGGTCCACGACGAGATCTCGGGCAGGTCGTCGCCGAAGCGCCCGGGCACGACGTCCCTCGGGTTGCCGACGAAGATCGCTCGGTCACGAAGGCGCGGGTGGCGCTCGACGTGGTCGACCATCTCGGCGTTGTAGTCGGCGGTGACGATGCGGGTCCGGTCGTCGTCACCCGGCATGGGGAGGAAGCCGACGAAGTCGGTCAGCCACACGTAGCCGAAGCGCTTGAGCTCGGGGTTCTCATGGAGAAAGTGGTCGACGTCCCACGCCTCGTCGCCGATGACGAGGTCGTAGTGCTCCTCGCGGACGACGTCGTCGAAGACCATGAAGTTGTTGACGAGGATCTCGTCCATGCGACGGATCGCCTCGAAGACGTGCAGGTCGTGCTCACCGGACTCCTCCTCGATGTGGCGCGACTCGTTGGCGAGCCAGCCGCTGGCGGCGTGGACCCGCTCGCCGGCGGCCTCGAGCACCCGGGTCACCGGGTGCTGGGCGAGCCAGTCGACCTGGAGGTCCCCGTGATGTCCGCGGAGGGCCTGCGCGATCGCGAGGTCGCGGCGAGCGTGACCGAGACCGATCGGCGAGGAGAGGTAGAGGACCTTCTTCGGCCGGTGGGAGGCGCGCACCCAGGTGTGGCTCGCCGGCGGCCGGGGGTGGACCGCGTCGGCGAAGTCCTTGATCACGTGATTGATCTTGACGGGGTCGCGCCCCACGGGGCCGTGACCGCTGCCCTCGAGCAGCATCAGCGACCCTCCGGTGAGCTCGACGAGGCGCTCACTGATCGCCACCGGTCGGATCTGGTCGTCGGTCCCGTGGATCGCGAGGACCGGGCACCGCACGCGGCCGCAGATCTCCTCGACGGAGGCACACGTCACCCCGTCGCACCCGAGCCGTGCCGCGGTGGAGTCGGCGACGACCTGGGGCGTCGTCTCGTGCGCCCAGGCGATGCAGTCCTCGATCTGCTTGGTCGAGTGCGGCTCGGGGAACATCTTGGCGAAGAAGAACTCGAGGAAGTCGTCGTAGCCGCCCTCGAGCCAGTGGTTCCGGTTGTACTTGGCCCATCCGTCGGTCGTGTCGAGGCGAGCGTCCCAGACGAACGCGTCCCGCTCCTGGACGATCGGGAACCCGCAGGCCGCAGCGATCGCGATCAGGCCGGCCACCCGGTCCGGGTGGTCCGCGGCGAGATGCAGGCCCCACGTGACCCCGCACGAGAGCCCCACGACCACGGCGCGGTCGGTGCCGGTGGCGTCGAGGACAGCGAGCGCGTCCGCGGCGTACGCCTCGTTGGTGTACGCCGCAGCGCCCTCCGGCCGGTCGGACCGGCCATTGCCGCGGCCGTCGAAGGTCACGACCCGGAAGTGCCGCGCCAGGTAGCCGATCTGCGCCTTCCAGAATCGGGCATGGATGATCGTCCAGGTCGGCATCAGCAAGATGGTGCGGTCGCCGGCACCTTCCGTCGCTGCGCCGTAGACCTCGTAGTGGACCTTGATGCCGTCGGTCTCCACGTAGCCGTCGGCGTCGGGCTCGCGTGCCCTCATGGCCCCAGTGTCCCCCGGCCGGGCCTGGTCGCGCCGGACTTCGGCAAGGGGACGGATCGAGGCAGCCGTCTCGATCACGGCCGGACCTCGTAGACCCGGTTGAACGGGGTCTCGGAGACGCTCTCGAACCGGTTGAAGCCGGCCGCGATCGTCACGTCGCGGATCCGGGCCGGGCCGGCCTGGGTGCCCAGCGCCAGCCCGACGTCCTGGGCGAGGGAGCTCGGCGTGCAGAGCAGGGTGGAGAACCCGTAGTACGCGCGGCCGACGGGGCCGAAGTTGTCCTCGACACGGTCGCCCGCGATGGGCTCGACCACCATCCAGGTGCCGTCCTCGGCGAGGGTCTCCCGCACGTGCCGTGCCGCGCCGACCGGATCACCCATGTCGTGGAGGCAGTCGAACATGGTGACCAGGTCGTAGTCGCTGCCACCGAACACGGAGGCCGGGGCCACCTCGAACCTCACCCGGTCCGCCACCCCCGCGGCCGCGGCGCGCTCACGGGCGGTCGCGATCGACGCCTCGTGGTAGTCCCACCCGACGAAGCGGGAGCTGGGGAAGGCCTGCGCCATCAGGATCGTCGAGGCGCCGTGGCCGCAGCCCACGTCGGCCACCGTCGCTCCGCGCTGGAGCTTCTCCACGACGCCGTCGAGCGCGGGAAGCCACTCGGCGATCAGGTGGGCGTTGTAGCTCGGACGGAAGAACCGCTCGCAGCCGACGTGGACGTCGGCGTCGTGCTCGTGCCATCCGTAGCCGCCGCCGTTGCGCGCCGCCTCGAGGATGTGCGAGGTGTCGTGAACGGTGCCGAGCGCGATCTGGAACATCCCGGGCAGGAAGGCCGGGCTGTCCTCGACCGTCAGCGCCACCGCGTGCTCGGGCGGCAGCGCGTACCGGCCGGTGGCCGGGTCGTAGGTCACGTAGGAACCGGCAGCCTGGGCGTTCAGCCACTCCCGGGCGTACGCCTCGCCGGTGGCGGTCCGCCCGGCGAGCTCCGTCGGGGTGCTCGGCCCGTTGGCCGCGAGGTCGCGGTAGTAGCCGAGCTTGTCGCCCATCACGACCAGAGCGGCGTTGAGCGTCGCGCCGACCTCGTCCACCGCGCGGAAGACGAAGGCCATCAGCTTGTCCATGTCGATCTCGACCTCGTTCGTGCCCGGGGTCATGGCGTCATCAGTAGTAGTCATGACGGGAACGCTAGGAATGCTCGGGACGTCCTCGCGTCAGGTGCCCCACCTAGTCCTGGCCCGGGTCCCCAACACTGGGTGGACTCGTTCGAACAGCGGACCGGCACCGGCGCCGGCTCCTAGGCTCACCACGTGCTCATCGGACGGGAGACGGAGCAACGGATGGTGGACCGGCTCGTCGCCGGTGCCAGGATCGGGCGCGGTGGCGCGCTCGCGGTCACCGGCGAGCCCGGGGTCGGCAAGACGGCGCTGATCGACGACGCGCTCGACCGCCTGGAGGGTGTTCAGGTCCTGCGCGCGACCGGCACGGAGGCGGAGAAGGACCTCGCTTTCGCCGGGCTCCACCTGCTGCTGCGTCCGGCGCTCCACCTCCTCGACGCGCTGCCCGAGCCGCAGGAGGCAGCACTGAGCAGAGCACTCGCGCTCAAGGCAGGGACCGCCGGCGACCGGTTCGCCATCGGCGCCGCCACCCTCGCGCTGCTGTGTCGGTATGCCGAGCAGGCTCCGATCGCCGTGGTCGTCGACGATCTGCAGTGGCTCGATCGGCCATCGGCGGAGGCGCTTGCCTTCGCCGCCCGCCGGATCGACGCGGACCCGGCCGTCGTCCTGCTCGCCGGACGGTCCGGAGCGTGCGACGACCTCGTCGGCGGCCTCGACGTGCTCGAGCTGTCCGGTCTCGACGCGGCGGCGGCCGGCGACCTCGTGCGTGCCCTCGAGGTCACTCCACCCACCGACGAGCAGGTGGCCAGGCTGTTCGCCGCGACCGGCGGCAACCCGCTCGCCCTCCTCGAGCTCGCCCGCAACATCGAGCTCCTCGATGACCGTGCCCCGGGACTCCCGCCCGCACTGCCCGCCACTCTCACCGCCGCCTTCTCCCGGCGGCTGGCCGAGCTCGACCCGGACACCCGGACCGCCCTGCTCGCTGCCGTGGTCGCCAACGGCGACCTCCACCACACGGGCGAGGTCTGCAGACGGCTCGGCCTCGACGTCTCCGGCCTCGGTCCCGCCGAGCGGGCCGGGCTCGTCGTCGTGACGGGCAGCCGCGTCGACGTACGCCACCCGCTCGTGCGCGCGGCCGTCTACAGCGAGGCCGACGAGTCTCTGCGCCGGGTCGTCCATCTCGCCGTCGCCGACCTGCTGCCCGACGACGCCGAGCGGCGGGCGTGGCACCTGGCGGAGGCGACCTGGGGTCCCGATCCTGAAGTGGCCGGCCTGCTCGAGGCCGCCGCCGACAGCGCGAGCGCCCGTACGGCGTACACCGTCGCGAGCACCGCCTACGAGCGGTCGGCGCGGCTGAGCACGGACACCGACCGGTGGCACGTCATGCTGTGCGCGGCGGCAGAGGCGGCGTGGACCGGAGGGCTCCACGACCGCGCGGTCGCCCTCCTCGACGAGATCGAGACCCAGCCCGTCCCGGAGCGCACCCGCTCGCGCACACTGCGGATTCGCGCCCAGATCGCTGCCCGCAGCGGTTCGGTCGCCGACGCCGTCCACATCCTCGAGCGCGCGGCGCCCGACGCGCCCACACCCGACGACACCGTCTTCCTCCTTGCCGAGGCGCTGCACGCTGCCTTCTACCTGGCCGACGCGGCGGTGTCGACGCACCTCACCACCTCGCTGACAGGCGCGGTCGCAGCCGCGGAGTCGCCGCGCGCTCGCGCCATCGGGCTCGCCGCGACCGGGATGGCGAAGGTGCTCAGCGGCGAGGGCGGGTTGGCGGAGATCCAGGCGTCGGTTCCGCTGCTGGCCGCGCACGCCGACCCGGTCGAGCACCCCGAGGCGCTGCCGTGGCTGCTGACGACCCCGTTGTTTCTCCGCGACGCCGAGACCGGTGCCGAGCTGCGCCGGATCGTCGACGACGTGCGCTCTCGCATGGGCGTCGGCCTGCTGCCCAACGTGCTGTTCCACGTCGCCCGGGACCAGGCGACGTCCACCGCCTGGTCCCGGGCGGCAGCCAACTACGAGGAGTCGATCCGGCTCGCCCGGGAGACGGGCCAGGGTACGGACCTCGCCATGTCCCTCGCCGGACTGGCATGGCTCGAGTCCCGACAGGGTCGGGGCGACGCCTGTCGGGAGCATGCGACCGAGGCCGTCCGCCTGTGCACCCAACGGGGCATCCGGATGGGCGAGGCCTGGTGCCTCTACGCCGTCGGCGACCTCGAGCTCGCGGCGGGCGACCCCCGAGCCGCCACAGAGACGTTCCTCGACCTCTCGCGACGGCTCCAGGAATGGGGCATCGCCGACCCCGACCTCTCCCCCGGCGCCGAGCTGGTGGATGCCCTGCTCCGCCTCGGCCGCCCCGGCGAGGCGGAGGCCGAGGCGCGTCGGTACGCGGCCGCGGCTCGCACGAAGGGCCGACCCTGGTCGGTCGCGCGGGCGCACCGGGCGTTGGGGACCGTGGCGGACCATCGGTCCTTCGACGCGCACTTCGAAGCGGCCATCGAACGTCATGCGGAGACCCGTGACCTCTTCGAGGCCGCGCGGACCCACCTCGCGTACGGCGGTCGGCTCCGGCGGGCAGGGCGCCGGGTCGATGCCCGCGCACACCTGCGCAGGGGGCTCGAGTCCTTCGACGACCTCGGGGCCGAACCGTGGGCCCGGACCACCGCGGCCGAGCTGGAGGCGACAGGCGAGAAGGTGGCGCGACGGGAGGCGTCGGGAGCGGCGTCCCTGACACCGCAGGAGCTCCAGGTCTCGCTGCTCCTGGCCGAGGGCCGCACCACTCGTGAGACCGCGGCCGCGCTCTTCCTCAGCCCGAAGACCGTCGAGTATCACCTGCGGAAGGTCTACATGAAGCTCGACATCCACTCCCGCGCCGAGCTTGCCGAGCAGGTCCTCGGCTCATGAGGGTCTCTGCTGAATCCACGTCAGCGGACGTACTCGTCGAAGGTGCGCTGACCGAGGAACGGGGCGACGTGCTGGGCGAGGATGCCGACGGGGACGGTCTCGCGCTTGAGGACGCCGTACTCCTCGGGCCAGCTGCCGTCGCGGGGCAGCTTGAAGGAGCCCATCAGCATGTCGATCACCGGCAGGTGGATGGCGTAGTTGCGGTCCCAGTAGTCGAGGTGCCGGGCGTGGTGCCAGTGGTGGTAGCGAGGCAGCACGATCAGGTATTCGAGAACGCCGAACCGGATGCCCAGGTTGGCGTGCGCGACGACCGCCTGGATGCCGACGAGCACGGCGTACGCGTTGACGACCGAGGTCGAGAAGCCCAGGAACAGCAGCGGCAGCAGCACGATGCTGCGCGTCAGGACGGTCTCGACGAAGTGCACCCGGGAGCCGGCCAGCCAGTCGAGCTCGGGGCTGGAGTGGTGGACCGCGTGGAAGCGCCACAGCACCATGATCCGGTGGTAGCAGCGGTGCAGCACCGCCTGGGCGAGGTCGGCGAGGAAGACCGCGAGCAGGAAGGCTGCCACGAACGGCAGGTCCTGGATCCAGGCCTGCACGCCCGGCACCTTGACCGTCGAGACCACCAGCGAGGTCGAGGTGGTGACCAGGATCAGGATCAGCTGGACGAGTACGTGGCTCATGAAGAAGTAGCAGGCGTCGGTGCGCCAGCCGGGCCGGAAGACCGGCACCGGGCGGCGGGCGAAGGCGTGCTCGAGCGGGATGAAGACCAGCGCGGAGAAGAACAGCGCGAGTACGAACCAGTCCAGGCCGAGCGAGAACGGGGTGTCCTTCACCGGGCCGTCGAAGGGGACCTCGGTGCCGCCGAGGAGCACGGCCACGGTCGCGGTGCCGACGCCGACGAACGCCATCCGCTTGTGCTGGTCACGCAGCACCGCGATCGTGCCGGCGAAGAAGGCGGCCGCCAGGCCGACGAGCAGCAGCGTACGCGCGAAGTCCTCGGTGTAGATGGCACGGAACTCGCGGCTGGTGAGCAGCTCGGGGAAGTGGAAGCAGAGCACCGTCGCCAGGCTCAGGACGCCCAGGAAGCACGAGGTGGCGGGGGCGAGCAGGTGGTGGCGCAGCAGGGACGTGGACATGGCAGAAATTCTGGCCGCCGGTGCGCCGTCGCCGCCTGAGTCCACGTACTCAACTCTCGCCGAGTCATTCGAGCAGCCGGCGCTTGACCATCTTCCCCGTGGGAGTCCGCGGCAGCGAGTCACGGAAGTGGATCTCGCGCGGGACCTTGTAGTGGGCGATCCGGTCACGGGCGTACGCGGTCAGCTCCTCGGCGAGCTCGGGCCCGGGCTCCGTCCCCGGGGCCGGCTGCACGAAGGCGGCGACCCGCTCCCCCATCTCCTCGTCGGGGACCCCGATGACGGCGATGTCGGCGACGGCCGGATGGAGGCTGAAGAGATCCTCGATCTCCTGGGGGTAGATGTTCACGCCACCGCTGATGATGGTGAACGCCACCCGGTCGGTCAGGTAGAGGAAGCCGTCATCGTCGAGATAACCGACATCGCCGACCGACGTCCACGAAGCGTGCTCGGGGTGCTTGGCGGCGGCGGTCTTCGCGGTGTCACCGAGGTAGGCGAAGCTGCGGTCGTTGCGCTCGAAGTAGATCGCGCCGACCTCGCCGGGTCCGACCTCACCTCCGTCCTCGCCGACGATGTGCGGGACGCCGATGATCGGGCGGCCGACGGAGCCGGGGTGCTCCAGCCAGGTCTCCGAGTCGATCGCGGTCGCGCCCATGCCCTCGGTCGAGGCGTAGTACTCCTCGATGATCGGCCCGAACCACTCGATCATCCGGCGCTTGACCTCGACGGGGCACGGTGCCGCCGCGTGGACGACGCACCGCAGCGAGGCGATGTCGTAGGAGAGGCGTACGTCCTCGGGCAGCTTGAGCATCCGCACGAACATCGTCGGCACCATCTGGGTGTGGGTGACGCCGTAACGCTCGATCGTGGCCAGCGCCTGCTCGGCGTCGAAGCGCTCCATCATCACCAGCGTGCCGCCATAGGCGTGCACCACACCGCCGAACCGCATCGGCGCCGCGTGGTAGACCGGCGCCGGGGAGAGGTAGACCGAGGAGTCGTCGAAGGCGTACGTGGTCCCGAAGACGAGCGGGTAGACGTAACCCGGCTCGCCGACGGTGATCTCCGGCAGCGGTGACCTGATCCCCTTCGGGCGCCCGGTGGTGCCCGAGGAGTAGAGCAGATCGTCGCCGTGGGACTCCTCGAGCGACCCGACACCGGCGGCCGCCAGCGCCGCCTCGTAGGAGGCATGGCCGGTGACCTCGCCGCCGTAGGCCAGGCGGTGGGCCACCTCGACCTTCAGGCTCGCGACCGCGGGGACGTCCGCCGAGACCACCAGCGCCTTGGCGTCGCAGTCGGTCACGATGTAGGCGACCTCGTCGGCGGAGAGGTGGCTGTTGACCGCGGTGACGTAGAGCCCTGAGCGAAGCGCCGCCCAGTAGACCTCGTACGCCTCGGGCCGGTTGTCGCTCAGCAGCGCGACCACGTCACCGCGCCGCAGCCCCGCGGCGTGCAGGTGTCGCGCCAGCCGGAGGCTGCGGTCCTCCAGCTCCTGATAGGTGAGCACCCGCCCGGAGCCCGCCATCACAATGGCGGGCTTCTCGGGTGTGCGTGCGGCCCAGACCCCGGGGAACACGGTCCGCCCTCAGTCCTGGGTCCGCAGCTCGGTCTTGCGCACCTTGCCGCCGGCGTTGCGCGGCAGCACCTCGAGGACGACGAGGTCCTTCGGGAGCTTGAACCGGGCCAGCCGCGTGGTCAGGAACTCGTTGAGCCCCTCCAGGTCGAGGCTCTCGCCCGGCTTGAGCGCCACATGAGCCACCGGCACCTCGCCCCACTTCTCGTCGGGACGGCCGACGACGGCCGCCTCGATCACCGACGGGTGGGCGTGGATGGCGTTCTCGACCTCGGCGCTGTAGATGTTCTCGCCGCCGCTGATGATCATGTCCTTGGCCCGGTCCACGACCCAGACGAAGCCCTCCTCGTCCTGGCGGACCAGGTCGCCGGAGTGGAACCAGCCACCGACGTACGCCTTCTCGGTGGCCTCGATGTTGTTCCAGTAGCCCTGGGTGACCGAAGGGCCGCGGTAGACGATCTCGCCGACCTCCCCGACGGGCACGTCGTTCATCTCGCCGTCGACGATCCGGTACTGGATGGTCGGGATCGGGCGTCCGACCGAGCCGAGCTTGCGCAACGACTCCTCGCCGCGCAGCACGCAGGTGATGGGCGAGGTCTCGGTCTGGCCGAACACCGCGACGTTCAGCGCGGAGGGGAACGTGTCGGCCATCGCCTTCAGCAGGGTCTCGGAGGCCGGGGCGGCACCCCAGGAGATGATCCTCAGCTTGAGATCGCGCTCCTTGATGCCCGGCAGCGCGCAGATGACCTGCCACTGCTGGGGCACGTTGAAGACGACGGTGGCGCCCTCACGCTCCCAGGCGTCGACGACCTCGCCCGCGTCGAAGGCGCCGAGCGGATGGATCACGCTGGGGATGCCGAGCAGGAAGTTGGCAGCCAGCGAGCCCAGGCCGGCGATGTGGAAGAACGGCGCGGTCATGAACGCGATGTCGGACTCGTCACCGAGGTCGTTGCACCGGATGCAGGTCAGCGCCTGCATCTGCATGTTGTGATGCGTCAACATCGCGCCCTTGGGCTTCCCGGTGGTGCCCGAGGTGTACATGATCAGCGCGACCGAGTCCTCGGAGATGTCGCCGAGCTCGATCGGCTCGCTCGCCTCGACCAGGCTCTCGTACGTCTCCATCCCCTCGGCCTCACCGATGACGATCCTCGTCTTCAGCGCGGGCGCGAGGCCGGCGGTGGCCGCCGCGAGCGGCGCGAGGAGCTGCTCGGTCACGATCACGGTCGCGCCGCTGTCCTCGACCAGGCCGGCGATCTCCGGCGGAGCCAGTCGGGCGTTGACCGGCACCGCGATCGCACCGAGGCTGTTGATCCCGAAGACCGCCTCGACGAACTCCGGCCGGTTGAGGGTCAGCAGGATCACCCGGTCGCCCTGCTGGACGCCGCGCTCGCGCAGCGCGCCGGCGAAGCGCAGCGAGCGCTCGTGGAGCTGCTTCCAGGTGGTGCCCACCCCGAGAAACCGCAGGGCCGTCGCATCGGGCCGCATCACCGCATGCCCGGCGGTCTGGCTCATCCAGTGGCTGCGGAACGTCCAGGCCGGAGCCTGCGTCACTCGGTCGCTCATCGATCTCCCTCTCCCAGTCGGAACCTTGATGTGGGTTCCGTCACAGCATTTTTTAATACAGATTCATATTCGAGCGCAAGGGTCATCTCGAACAAGGAGCCCACGCCGAGTCGGCCCGTCCTGACCACAAAGACAGC
>NZ_JBHVGB010000042.1:0-35656 GCF_042801335.1 Nocardioides sp. NPDC057577
GCCACACGGCCCCCGGCGGACTCTGCCCATCCGGCCACCCGACGGCACAGACGTACCGAATTCCGGGGGCACGCCAAGCAAAGACGTGCCATGGTGGTCGATACCTTCTCGGGCATGTTGGACGAAGGAGTTTGACGTGCGACGGAGCACGAGATGACGCAGACCCACCAGTCCCCCGGACTTCCCGGTTCCGCCGTGTGGATGCTGAAGAGCCTCGAGGGCGAGGTGCGGCCGATCGCGCGCAAGATCACCGGCCACCTGCGCGAGGGGCTGCCGGCCGAGACCGAGGGCTTCGAGGAGCTCATCTTCACCGCCGTGCACGGCGCGATGTCGCACTTCATCGACCTGGGTCTGGGACGTTCGGCGCCCTATATCGCGATCGACGACCACTTCCGCAAGGTCGGCTTCAAGGTCGCCGCGCTGGGCCAGGACCGGGCCATCGTCGACCAAGGCATCCACATGGCCACCACCGAGCTCTGGGACGAGCTGCGCCGCCGGGCGGTCGAGAACGAGCTTTCCGCCGCGGCGCTGAACGCGCTCAACGAGATGATGACGACGTACGTCGAGCACCTGACCTCGCAGGTCGGCAAGGGCTTCGAGGCCGGCACCGAGGCTCGCGACCAGGACAACGACGTCGCCCGGGCCCGGCTGATCGACCGGATGCTGTCGGGTGCCTCCGCCGACGAGATCGAGGTGCAGGCGGCGCTGGGCGACTGGGCGCTGCCGGAGAAGGTGACCGTGATGGCGGTCGAGCTGCGTGACGGGGAGCGGATCCTCTCCGACGCCCTCTCCGCCACGGCCCTCACCCGGCGCCGCGAGCCGACGCAGGTGGTGATGTGCCCTCCTCACGACGCCGAGACGGTGACCAAGCAGGTCCGGGCCGCGGCACCGAAGGCACGGGTCTCGATCTGCTGGCCGGTGCCACCCGAGGACGTACCCGCCGCCTGGCGCTGGGCCAACCGCGCCCTGGCGCTGGTCAACGCCCGGGTGATCCCGGCCAAACCGGTCATCGACTGCCTCGCGTATCGCACCGAGATCTGGCTGCACGCCGAGCCGGTGATGCGCCGCCAGCTCGCGCAGGAGCTGCTCGAGCCGCTGCTGGCCGAGTCGGCCAACTCGCGCGAGATCCTCACCGAGACCCTGCTGGTCTGGCTCGAGACCCGGGAGAGCGCACCGGCGATCGCGGCGGTCCTCGGCGTGCACCCGCAGACCATCCGCTACCGGTGGAAGCGGATCAACGAGCTCTTCGGGGAATCCCTGCGTGATCCCGAGTTCGTGACCCAGCTCCTGCTGCTCCTGAAGGCGAGCGTGCCGCTGTGGGTCGCCGGCGACCAGAGCGACTTCGACCGCTACCAGCAGCAGACCGGCTGATCCGGGATCGCTCATGGAGATGTTCGTCCTCGTGGCGGGTGCGGTCGCGGCGTACGTCCTCGGCTCGGTGTTCCCGCACGTCGTCGCGGGCTGGTCCGGTCGCCGGCGCGGGATCGAGTCGGTGCCCCGGTCCTCGTGGGCGGTCGCTGCCCGGGTCGACACGGTGGTGCTCGACCGCTGGGGGACCGTGACCACCGGGCGTCTCGTGGTGACCACCGTCGACCCGCTCGATCCCGACCACCTGCGCAACCTGCGCTGGTTCGCGGGGGCGCTGGAGCACGAGGCCGAGGGCCCGCTCGCCCGCGCGGTCGCCCGGCTCTCGCCGCGCGGCCGGGTCACCGACTTCGGTGTCGTTCCCGGATCGGGGGTGCGGGGGTCGGTCGACCGGCATCCCGTACGTGTCGGGCGGCCCTCCTGGGTCGGCATGGCTGATCGCACCGAGCGCGGCACCGTCCTCGGTGTCGAGCTCGACGGGCGGCCGCTGGGCTATCTCGTGGTCGGCGACGAGCCGCGCAAGGACGCGGGGGCGGCGGTGTCACGGCTGACGTCCGCGGGGGTGACCCCGGTGCTGGTCTCCGACGACACCGACCGCGAGACCGAGCACCTCGCCGAGACCTGCGGGATCGAGCGATGGCATCCCGAGATCGCCCCCGAGAAACGGGAGCGGCTCGTCGCCGAGCTGCAGGAGCAGGGTCGGGTGGTGGCCTTCGTGAGCTCTCGCCCGGAGGACGCCGAGGCCCAGGGGGCGGCCGACCTGGCCGTGGGCGGGAGCTCCGGCGTACGGCTGACGGATCTCGACGTCCGGCGCGTCGCCGAGCTGATCTCGATCGCGCGCGGGGTCGTCCTGGCTCGTCGCTGGGCCGGGCCCGTCGCGCTGGTGCCGGCGGTGGTCGGGGCCGTGGCGGTGATCCTCGGCGCCGGCTCGGTCCTGCTCACCGCGGGATGCGCACTGCTCTGCCTGGTGACCGCGGCAGTGGCCGGGACGATCCCGGTGGCGAGGTCCGGAAACTTGTCACGTGCGTGAGTAGTTTCCGGGATTCTCGGCCCGGATCGCGCTCAGCGCGTTGTGGCGGGGCTCACATGATGGCTGGATCGGTGACATCGACCCACCCCGCCCGACCCGAGGATGTGACCGAGGATGACCCCACGACCCGGTCTGCTGTTCAAGGCTGCTGCGCTGCCTGTTGCCGCCGTGACCGCCGCCTGGACGATCCATGCGATCCAGGAGGGCCGGCCCGTCGACGCCACGGCCAGCGTGGGTCAGGTGCCGGTCGAGGTGCCGGCCCAGGAGCTGCTGCCGCCGGTGAGCGTCTCCGCGGTCAAGCCCATCCCCAAGGTCAGCCCCACCCTGGCGGCCAAGCCTGCCGGGTTCGCCGCCGAGGCCGCTGCCGGCGTCATCCCCGAGACCGCGCTCTCCGCCTACCAGCGTGCTGCGACGGTGCTGGCCGACGCCGACCCGGGCTGTCATCTCGACTGGTCGCTGATCGCCGCGATCGGGCGGGTCGAGTCCGACCACGGCCGGGCCGGGGGTAACACGCTGTCCGCCTCCGGGGTCGCGACGCCCGGGATCTTCGGCGTACCTCTCACCGGGGCCGCCGGGACCGCACGCATCCTGGACACCGACGGCGGCACCTACGACCGCGACCTCGTCTACGACCGCGCGGTCGGGCCGATGCAGTTCATCCCGTCGACCTGGTCCGACGTCGGGGTCGACGCCGACGGCGACGGTCGCCGCGACCCGCAGGACGTCGACGACGCCGCGCTCGCCGCCGCGGTCTACCTGTGCTCCGGATCCGCCGACCTGTCCACCGAGGCCGGGCAGCGCTCGGCGGTGCTCCGCTACAACCACAGCGGGGCGTACGTCTCGGCGGTCCTGCAGATCGCGTCCGGCTATCGGTCGGGGACCTTCGAGGCACCCGCCGGAGTCGTCCTGCCCGCCGCCCAGATCCCGGTCACCTCCGCCTCCGACCTCGAGCCGCTCTCCGGCGCCTCGCCCAGCGCCCAGCCGCCCCGGCGTGGCTCCTCCACGGGCGGGACGGACACCGGTACGCCCGGCGGCGGCTCGACCACGCCCTCCTCCCCCTCGCCCTCCCCCGGCGATGGCGGGTCCGTCGTCCCGTCGCCCACCTCGGACCCGGAACCGACCGGCTCCCCCACCGAGACACCGACCGAGACGCCCACCGAGACGCCCACCGAGCCCCCCACGGAAACGCCTACGGAGACCCCGACCGAGACACCCACCGAGACCCCGACCGAGACACCGACGCCCACCGAGGACCCGACGCCCACCGAGACCCCGACCGAGTCACCCGCCGCTACCGAGTAGCTCGCCCGCTGGTCGAGCCCCCGCGCGAAAAGTGTCGAGGCCAACACCCTTGGTTTGGCTAAATCGCATTACAAGGCCACGCAGTACGGGCAGACTGGAGACGCTGCTGACACCCCACTGGGAGCCGCCTCGATGCCGACCGATACCGACCGTCTCGTTGCTCACGTCGCGCGCCTGGGCGAGGAGCACCCACCGATCCCGATGGACTCGGTCGACTTCACCGTGAACGACCCGGTGGGCTTCGGTGCCCGCTTCGGCCATGTCCTCGACTACATGGCGCGGGTCGAGCTCGAGGTCGACCGCAACGTACTCGAGATCTCGACCATGCTCCCCAACCCACCCGAGGTCGACAAACTGTTCTACGCCGAGGTGTGGCAGCCGCAGGAGATCCAGCACGGGCTGATCCTCGACCGGCTCCAGCAGGTCCTCGGGCGCCCGCCGGCGACCACCGACCTCGACCACGTCGGCCTGAAGCTGAAGGTGCTCGGTCTGCTGGCTCACCTGGAGCCGTTCCAGGACGTCTGCCGGATGCTCTACTACCTGACCGGCATGGCCACCGAGCGCTCCGCGGTGATCGCCTACAACCTGCTCCACGACGGCGTCATCGAGACCGGCGAGCACGCCGTCGCCGACACCGTGATCGCGCCGATCAAGCGCCAGGAGCCCGGCCACTACGCCTTCTACCAGCTCTCCGCCCGCGCCCACTGGGCCACGCTCGCAGCCTGGCAGAAGTGGCTGGTCCGACGCATGCGCCGGATCTCCTTCGCTCCCGTCGGGGTCAACAACGTGAGCCAGCTGGCCGACTTCGGCGACGTCATGGAGACGCTCGGCGTCGACCACGAGGGCCGTGACCTGGCCGCCGACGTGGCACGGGTCGAGCAGGAGCTCCTCTGGGCCCGCGACCGCGGCCTCCCCGTCCCCGACTACGTCACCCGCGCCTTCCGGGATGCTGTCGAGGCTGCTCAGGTGCGCGCGGCTGCCTGAACATTCACCGAGGTAACTCGGTCGACGGTGACTTCCTTCGCGGAACTCCACGAAGGAAGTGGGCGCCTACCGAGTTACCTCGGTGAACATCCGCCCGCCGTCACCCGCGCCACTTCGACACGAGCATCTCGACCGTCGCACCCTTGATCGCGCGGCTGCCGGGGACGGTGCCGACCACGGTGCCGGCCTTCCAGCGCGACTTCACCCGCTTACCGACGACCGGCTTGAACCCGGCCGCCTTGAGCCGGGCGGTGGCCTTGGCGACCGAGAGCCCCTCGACCTTCGGGATCTTGACGCCCTTGCCGTTGACGACGCTGGCTCCGGGACGTACGAAGCCCGCGGAGCCGAGCTTGCCGTCGATCGCCCGCATCGCGTCGGCCCACATCGGGCCGGCGACGGTCGAGCCCGACGCCGAGGCGACGTAGCCGCCGCGCAGGCGCTGCCCGTTGAGGGTGACCCACTTTCCCTCGTAGTTCGCACCGGCGATCATCGAGGCGGTCGCGAGCTTGGGCGTGTAGCCGTTGAACCACACCGCGCGGTTGCTGTTGGTGGTCCCGGTCTTGCCTGCCGACGGCACGCTCAGCGCGAGCTTCTGCCCGAAACCGCCCGGCTGCAGCACGCCGCGGAGGATGTCGTTCATCGCATCAGCCGTGCCCGTACGCATCACCTGCTCGCACGAGGCCGCGTACTCCTTCATCGTCTTCCCGTCAGGTCCGACGATCTCGGTCACGGGGCGCGAGTCGCAGTGCTTGCCGCGGGCACCGAAGGTCGCGTACGCCTCGGCCATCTCCAACGGGCTGACGTCGACCGGACCGAGGGTGAAGGAGGGCACCCGCTCGTGGGCGGGATCGGTCAGGCTGACGCCCATCTTCTTCGCGAGCGTGTAGGGGGCGCAGACGCCGGTGAACTGCTCGAGCCGGACGTAGAAGGTGTTCACCGACTCGCGGGTGCCGGTGTAGAGGTTCTTGTTGCCCGAGGTGGTCGAGTTGCCGACCGGGTAGGGGTTGGGGCTGAAGTTGCCCTCTCCGGGGCAGTTGGCGAAGGACCCCTGGTTGAACGTCCTCTTGGCCGGCGAGGGGATCTCCTGCCGGAGCGGGAAGCCCTTCTCGATCGCCGCGGCGCCGACGAAGACCTTGAACGTCGAGCCTGCCTGGAAGCCGTTGGCGTCGCCGTACTCCTTCGGCACCAGGTAGTTCAGGTAGGACTCGCCCTTCTTCCGGTTCTCCCCCATCGGCCGCGACTGCGCCAGCGCCTTGACGTTGCCGGTGCCGGGCTCGACCATCGCCAGGGCACCGACCGCGTTGTCGGTCGGCGAGACGCGACGGCTCACCGACTTCTGCGCCGCCTTCTGGAAGCTGGCGTCCAGGGTGGTCCTGATGGTCAGGCCGCCGGTCTGCAGCAGCCGCCAGCGCTCGGCCTCGGTCTCGCCCAGCGACTTGTCGGCGAGCAGCCACTGCAGCGCGTAGTCGCAGAAGAACTCGGCCGAGGAGCCGAAGCAACCGTTGCGACTGTCCTGGACGTGGAGGCCGAGCTCGCTCTCCTTGAGCTTCTCGGCGTCGGCCCGCGGCAGGTCGCCGACCTGGACCAGCCGCTCGAGCACCAGGTTGCGGCGGGCCACCGTGGCATCGGGGTAGTCGGTGGGGTCGTAGCCGGTCGGGTTCTTCACCATCCCGGCCAGCATCGAGGCCTGCCCCCAGGTCAGGTCGGCGGCGTCGACGCCGAAGTAGTGCTTCGCTGCCGCCTGGACCCCGTAGGCGGAGTCACCGAAGTAGGCGGCGTTGAGGTAGCGCTCGAGGATCCAGTCCTTGTCGTGGTTCTCCTCGAGCCAGATCGCATAGCGGAGCTCGCGGATCTTGCGGGCCGTGGACTTCTCGGTCGCCGCGGCCCGCTCCTCGTCGGTGTCGGCCCCGTAGACGAGCGTCGTCTTGACCAGCTGCTGGGTGATCGACGAGCCACCCTGCACCGAACCCGACTCGGAGGCCGAGTTGCGCAGCAGCGCCCGCAGCGTGCCCTTGAGGTCCATCGCCCCGTGCTCGTAGTAGCGGCTGTCCTCGATCGCGAGCAGCGCCTTCGGCATGTTGGGCGAGATCTGGTCGAGCGCCTTGTAGGACCGGTTCTGGTCGTAGAGGGTGGTGATCACCTTGCCGTGAACGTCCAGGATGCGCGTCGTCTGCGACAGCTCGCCCATGTCGATGTCGAGGGGCAGCTCATCCATCGCCTCGGCGCCGGACTTGGCCGCGACACCGGTCAGGTGGACGAACGGGATCGCCATCCCCGAGGCGACCAGACCCGTCGCCGCGGCGACGCCGATGAGAGCCGCGAACCGCATCACGACGCGATGGAAGGGCAGGGAACGAACGACTTTGCGGGCCAAGATGGGGGCTCCTACCCGGGCCTCGAGCCAGGACCGGCGAGGGTTGCTGAAAGATCGGAGAACAGGTGTTCACGATACCGGAAGGCCCCACACCGGCCGCGTTCGATCCGCCACACTTCATCCTGTGAATCCCTCGGTCTCCGGCATCGCCGTGGCTTGGCGCCCCGCGATCGCCGAGCTCCTCCAGACGTACGCCGCCTCCGGCCGGCTCGGGTTCACCGAGGTGGTCGCGGAGAACACCGCGCCGGCGCAGGTCCCGCAGGCTGTCCGGGATCTCTGCGTCCCCGTCATCGCCCACGGGGTCACCCTCGGTCTGGCCGGCGCCGACCGCCCGGCGGCGGACCGCCTCACCCGGCTGGCCGAGCTCGCCGAGGCCCTGGACAGCCCGTTCGTCTCCGAGCACGTCGCTTTCGTTCGGGCGAGCGACTCCCCGGACCCGCTCCACGGCGACGTCCTGGAGGCGGGCCACCTGCTGCCGCCACCGCGCACGGCCGACTCGCTCGACGTGCTGGTCGACAACGTCCGGATCGCGCAGGATCAGCTGCCGGTGCCGCTCGCGGTCGAGAACATCGCCGCCACCTTCACCTGGCCCGAGGACACCATCAGCGAGCCCGACTTCCTCACCGAGCTCGTCGAACGCACCGGCGTACGTCTCGTCCTCGATGTCGCCAACCTCTACGCCTCCGCGGTCGCCCGCGGCTCCGACCCCGTCGCCGACCTGGCCCGCTTCCCGCTCGACGCGGTCGCCTACATGCACGTCGCCGGCGGCACCGAGCGCGAGGGCCTCTACATCGACACCCACGCCCACCCGATGCCGACGCCGGTGCTGTCGCTGCTCGCGACCGCGGTCGAGGCGTACGCCGGGCGACGGCTCCCTGGGATCATGCTCGAACGCGACGCGGACGTGTCACCGCAGAGCGTCGATCCCGAGTTCACGAGGCTCGCCGAGGCGGTCCCTACGCCTTCGGCAGGTCCGCCCCACCGGTGACCGGAGCCTGGTGCTCCGGGTAGACCGACTCGGCCGAGCCCTCGTCCACCAGCGTGGTGCGACCGAAGGCCTCGCCGAACGGCGTCAGGTGGACCGAGCGGCGCACGATCTTGGCGAACTTCACCGAGTGCAGCGCCTCGAGCACGTCGGGTTGGGCCTCGAGGACCTGGTATTCCAACGGGTCGGGCAGCGGCTCCTTGGAGAACCACACCAGCCCGAGCCGGAACAGGTTGTTGAGATAGGCGGGGACCCGGTCCGGATAGCGCACGCCGCTGCGCCCGGCGATCATGTTGAGACCAGGCGCGATCATGGTGCTGCCGACGAGGCCCGCCGGCCCACCGGTGCGAATGTCGACCGAGGGCTGCGGTCCGGCCTGGAGCAGGTAGAGCAGCATCCGCGCCTCGTCGGGCGCGAGCTCGTCGAGGATCCGGGCGTACGCCGGGTGCCCCTGCTCATCGGCCCAGACGTCGCGGGACCGGTCGAGCAGCTCGGCTCCTCGTCGGCGCAGCACCGGCAGGGAGTCCTCGGACGCCTCGGCCTCTCGCGTGCGGGCGAGCACGACATCGCGGCCGGCGGCCTCGTAGTCGGCGTCGGAGAGCTCCATCACCTGGTGAGAGCCGGGCAGGATGATCCGGGCCGCGGTGCCGGCGACGATGCCCACGGCCTCGGCCGTCTCCCGCACCAACCCCACGCGTACGTCCTGGTCGACCATCGCCCGGGCGACCCGGATCCCGGCGCGGCCGGAGGTGCGCAACCCCCACCCGGCGGTGTGCCAGGCAGCCCCCGCAGCCACCCTCGCCAGACCGGGAGCGGTGCCGGCCACGGCGGAGGCGGTCGGAAGGACCTTGCCCAAGAGGCTCATGTCGGAAAGATTAGAAGGTGCAGGAAGCCGCCCGCGAGTCCCATGATCGCGCCATGGGCGTAGAGCATCCATTCGTCCTCCTTGATCGCTGACCTCATCATGTCCACGAAGTCGCCGGGCGGAAGCTCCTTGGTGCGCCGCGCGACCAGGTCACGGATCTTGTCCGCCTGGTGACGGCTGAAGCCGGGATCGCGGAACGGCACCAGCGTACGGTCCGCCGCCTCGTTGGCCACCGAGGTGCTGATCCGGTCGAACCGCTCCGAGCCGAGCGCTATCCGCACCGCGCCCCGGTAGGGCCCGGCCGCTTTGTCCACCGCGGGCTTCAGGGCGTTGATCAGCAGCTTGCGGGTGGCGTCGCCGCGGGGGCCGTCGAGCAGGAAGTCGCCGATGCGCTCGAGCGTGATCACGTCGGTGGCGATGATGTCGGCGTAGACCTCGGCCGCCTGCTCCTGGCGGCGCGGGAAGAGGCCCTGGACCTTGATCCCCAGGATGCGCCGCGGCTCCGCGGGCTCGAAGATCAGCCACATGCCGAGCAGGTTGGTCACCCAGCCGACGACCACGCCGAGGACGGGAAGCAGCCACCACACGTGGAAGGTCTGGTCGACCAGCGCCACCGGGATGCCGAGCAGGAAGCCGAAGATGAACCCGAAGGCGACCATGAGATTGAGCTCGCGCTGGCCGAAGTCGCGGAAGATCCTGACCACCAGGGCGGGGTTCTTGCGGAAGTGGTCGATGACCATCAGCTTCGGGTCGAGCAGCTGGTCGATGTGGATGCCGATGTCGTCGGTGACCTTGTGGACGATCGAGGGCAGCTGAGCCTGGACCCGGACGGCGATCGCGTCCTTGACCGCCTGCGGCAGGTCGCGCCAGAGCCGCGGGTGCTCGCGCATCATGATCTGGTCGACCAGCTCGGGCACCTCCGGGCGGAAGGTCTCCACGATGTGCGTGGCGATCTCCGAGGGACCGAGCTGCTGGTAGAAGTCGCTGGGCGTGCCGAGCTTGGCGATCGCCTTGTCGACGGCGATCGAGCCCATCTTCGCGGCCCGGGCGGGGATGATGCCCTGCCAGCCGAGCCCGCCCTGGGCGAAGCCCGGGACCTCCTGCAGCTTGTGCGGCAGCACCCTGGTCAGCTCGCGCAGCCCCGGCACCCGGAACCCCTTGAACGAGAGCGGGGAGAAGAGCATGTAGAGGCCCGACCAGTTGATCAGCCAGCCGATCACCCCGGTGAAGATCGGGATGGTGATCAGCGAGAGCCAGTGGACGTGGGCTGCCCAGTCCTCGAACCAGCTGACCAGCGAGTCCTGCCACTCCGGCGACATCCGAGCTCCTTCCGCCAGAGTTCCAGACCGTCAGTATGCGTACCCTACCCACAGGCGAACGCACACACCCCGAAGCGTCTGCTATTCGGCTGAGGCTTCACCCGCCGCGCCGGGCGGAACCCCGTGGCTCGGCAGCTGGTCGAGATCCTCGACGTCGGCGAAGCACGCCCGGGCGAAGTCCCGGCCGAACGGGGTCAGGTGGATCGAGCGCCGCTTGATCCGGGCGCCGCCCTTGGCATGAAGGGCCTGGAGTACGTCGGGTTGCGCCTCGACCACCTGATAGCGGATCAGCTCGCTGACCGGCTCCTCGGACTGCCAGACCAGACCGAGCCGGGTCAGGTTGTTGAGGTACTGCGGCACCAGCGACGGATAGCGCACGCTGGCCTGCGCTCCGATCATGGTCAGACCCCGGGCGATCATCCGCGCCCCGCGCAGGTGGCCGATCAGACCACCCTCGACCACGTCGACGGCCGGCTGCGGGCCGTCCTTGAGCATCAGCACCAGGATGCGCGCCTCGTCGGGGGCCAGCTCGTTGAGGATGCTGACGAAGGCCGGATGGCGCTCGTTCTCGTCCCAAACGTCACGCGATCGGCGCAGCAGCTCCTCGCCGGTCCGCCGCAGCCGGTCGGGCTCCGCGCCCGGGGCGACGCCGTTGACCCGCGCGGCACGGCCCTCCATCGCCGCCCTCGCGCTCTCGGCCGCCGGCAGCGCGAACCGTTCCAGCAGACCTGTGACCGGGTTGCCCGTGGCCACCCGCTTCGCGAGAGCTGTCACCTGCCGGGCGTTGGTCGCCACGTCCTCGGTGAGCCGCACCGCCTCGTCGGGGTCGACGACCGCCTTCGCGACCCGCCCCACCCCGCGGACGTACGTCCTCAGCCCCCAGCCCGCGGTGTGCGCGACCGTGACTGCGGAGATCCTGAGCAGGCCCGGTAGGGCCTCCATCGCATCGTCGACGAGACCGCCGCTCGGGGCCGGCGTCGGCATGCGGTGCATCCCCTCCCGGCCCTCGGCGAGCTCTTCGGGCGGCTCGATCGGGGGTGGCCGCAGGGCCGCCGGCTCGGTGTTGATGTGGAGGGCGCTCACAGCACGTTCCACCATTCGAAGACGGCGACGTGCAGGAACCCGCCCGCCAGCCCCATGATCGCCCCGTGGGCGTAGAGCAGCCACTCGTCCTCCTTGATCGCGGCTCTCATCATCTCAACGAAGGTCCTCGGTGGCAGCGCCCTGCAGCGGTCGGCGATCAGCCGGCGGATGTTGCACGACTGCTGCTGGCTGAAGGCGGCGTCGCGCAGCGGGGTGAGGGTGTAGTCGACGGCCTGCTCGGCGACCGAGGTCCGGATCGCGTCGAACCTCCTGGTCCCGACCGCGACCCGGACCGCACCGTAGGCCGGCCCGACCGCGGCGTCGACCGCCGGCTCAAGGGCCGCGGCCAGCATCTGGCGGGTCCGGTCACCCGACGGCCCGTTGAGGAGATGGTCGCCGATCCGCTCGAGGGTGATCACGTCCTGGGCGATGTGCTTGCCGTAGACGTCGGAGGCCTGCCACTGCCGCCGGGCGAAGAGCGCCTGGATCCTGAACGGGCCGATCCGCCTGGGCTCGGCGGGCTCGAAGATGAGCAGCATGCCGAGCAGGTTGGTCGTCCACCCGACCAGCACGCCGAGGATCGGCAGCAGCCACCAGATGTGGAAGGCCTGGTCGACGACCGCGACCGGGATGCCGAGCAGGAAACCGAAGATCGCCCCGAAGATGACCATCATCCGCAGCTCGCGGGCACCGAAGTCCTTGAAGATCCGCACGATGATCGAGGGATCCTTCTCGAAGTTCTCGATCACCATGAGCTTCGGGTCGAAGAGCTGGTCGATGTGGTTGCCGATCTCGACGGTCACGTCACCGACGACCTCGGGGAGCCGGTCCTGGACCCGCTGGATCACGACCGTACGCAGCGGGCGCGGCAGATCGCGCCAGAACCGGGGATGCTCACGCCACATGATCTCGTCGACGAGCAGAGGGATCTCGGGACGGAAGACGTCGACGATGTGCGCGGCGATCTTGTCCGGCTCGAGCTGCACGTAGAAGTCACGGGCCGTCGCCATCTGGGACAACGCCCGGTCGACGGCGATCGAGCCCATCTTCGCGGCCCGTGCCGGCACGATCCCCTGCCAGCCGAGCCCGCCGCGCAGGATGCCCGGGATCTCCTGGACCTTGCGCGGCAGCGAGCCCGCGATCTGCTTGAGCCCCGGAACGGTGATCCCGTGGAAATGGATCGGGGAGAAGAGCATCCACAGCCCCGACCAGTTGATCAGCCAGCCGATCACGGCGGTGAAGATCGGGATCGACCAGAACTCGAACCAGTCGATCTCCCACCCGGAGAGCACGTCGACGACGCTGGACACGGGACCCCTTGAACTTCCGTCGGTGAAACTCCTCCGGAACCACACCGACCGGCGCCGAGACGCGCCGCGAGTCACCAATCCCGGGAGAGAGATCGCCCGCGCCGGGCGCGGGCGTCACCTCAGATCCTGCCTGATCACCGCGGGTTGGTCCAGGGCGACGCTCGCACCGGGCGCCACTTCCCACCATCCACCGAAATTGGAAGGACCCGGTGGGTCCGTCTCGGGTCGGCTCCACCGGGTCCGCCGCGTGTGCCCCGACCATATGGGGGTTGGTCCGACACCCGCGGCTTACTCATCAGTATGCGGGCATAGCACCAACATCGGTTTTAACCGAAATCCACAACTCGCCAACAGATCTGGCCCGTAAATCAGGCCCTTCATGCTATCCGTGCTGCCGCCGCCAGACCACGATCGCCTGTCCGGGCGGCGCCTGACGAACCGCAGGAAGCCTGCTGGCCGGACCCTTCGGTTCGGGGGCCGCCGCCCTCGCCTGGGCGAGGGCCTCGCGGGTCGCGGCCAGCTCGTGCCGCAGCTCCTCGTTGCGTCGGCGCAGGGCGTCGACATGCTGCTCGAGAGCGAGGATGCGGCGCACCCCCTCGATGCCGATGCCGGCAGCGGTCAGGTCCGCGATCGACCGCAGCAGCTCGATGTCGTGGAAGGAGTAGCGACGCCCGCCACCGCCGGTGCGACCCGGGGTGATCAGGCCCATCCGCTCATAGGTGCGCAGCGTCTGCGGGTGCAGCCCGGTCAGCTCCGCGGCCACGCTGATCACGTAGACCGCGGCATCCGGAGCCGGGCTGCCGAATCCCTCGCTCATCATGACTCCTCGAGAAGGGACGTCCGCAGGGGCTTGCCGGCCATCGCGGCCCGATAGGCCTCGACGGCGGCCTTGGCATCGTTGTCGAGCACGGCCGGGATCTGCACCTCGACGGTCGCGAGCAGGTCACCCACGGTGCCGTCCGAGCGCCGGAACCCCTTGCCTCGGACCCGGAACGTACGCCCGTTGGGGGTCCCCGCGGGGATCCGCAGCGTCACCGGCGATCCCGACAGCGTCGGCAGCTTGGCCTCGGCGCCGAGAGCCAGCTCGTCGAACCCGACCGGCACGTCGATGGTGAGGTTGTCGTCCTTGCGGCCGAAGACGCGGTGGGGCGTGACGTGCACGGTGACGTAGAGGTCACCGGACGGGCCGCCGTTCTCACCGGCGGCACCCTTGCCCTTGAGCCGGATCCGCTGACGGTCCTTGACGCCGGCCGGGATGCGCGCCTGGATGGTGCGTGCGGAGGTGCCGCGACCGGAGCCGTGGCAGGTCGGGCAGGCCTCGTCGTAGATCAGCTGGCGGCCGCCGCAGCGCGGGCAGGTCTCGTTCATCGAGAACGCGCCGCCGACGGAGTTGACGACGTAGCCGGCGCCCTCGCACTCCGGGCAGACCCGCGGCTTGGTGCCGGGCTTGCCACCGGTGCCGTTGCAGTCGGGACAGGCGGCGTCCGAGGTCAGCCGCAGCGAGATGGTCACGCCGTCGAGCGCGTCGGTGAACCCGATCGTGGCGCTCGTCTCGACGTCGGCACCCTTGATCGGCCGAGCCCTCGGGGTCGTACGCCGCCCACCGAAGCCTCCGCCGGCGCCACCGGCACCGCCGAAGAGGTCGCCGAACATGTCGCCGAGGCCACCGCCCTGGGCGGTGCCGCCACCGAAGAGGTCGTCGAAGTTGTAGCCGCGGCCGCCCGTGCCACCGAAGCCGCCCGGGAAGCCGCCCGAGGCACCGAGCGTGCGGACCTCGTCGTACTTCTTGCGCTTCTCGGCGTCGCCGACGACGTCATAGGCCTCGGCGACCTTCTTGAACTTCTCGTGCTTGGCGTCGTCGCCCGGGTTGGAGTCGGGGTGGTTGGCCCGCGCGAGCTTGCGGTAGGCCTTCTTGATGTCGTCGCCCGAGGCGTCCTTCTTGACACCCAGCTCGGAGTAGTAGTCCTTGTTGATCCAGTCCGGCCGGATCCCGTCGTTCTCAGCCACCTAGCCCCTCCTCCCTTCTTCGCGGTGGCCGAGGCCATCGGTGCTTCGACAGCCTCGGCCACCAGTCGTTGTCACTCCGGGTCACTCCGGGTCGACGACCAGGACCTGCGCGGCCCTGACCACCCGGTCGCCGATCATGTAGCCGGCCTTGGCGACCAGCTTGACCGAGGTCTCCTCGACCTCCGGGTCGGTGCCCATGTGGCTGAGCGCCTCGTGACGGTTGGGATCGAAGACGTCGCCCGGCTCACCGAACTTCTTCAGACCCAGGTTGGTCACGATCTTCTCGAGCTGGTCGGCGACCGCCTTGAAGCCGCCATCGACCTCGCCGTGCTCACGAGCACGGTCGATGGTGTCGAGCACCTCCACGATCGGAGTGAGCACCTTGAAGGTCGCGTTCTGCGAGACCAGCTCGCGATCACGGTCGACCCGCTTCTTGTAGTTGACGTACTCGGCCTGGAGACGCTGCAGGTCCGTGGTCAGCTCGGCGACCCGCTTGTCGACCTCGTCGGCGGCATCGGCCATGAAGTCCACCTCGCTGTCGTCCTCGATCACCACGTCCGCCTCGTCCTCGGTCTCGTCTTCCTCGTCCTCGGTCGCCTCGTCGGAGGCGTCCTCGTCGGAGCCGGCCTCGGCGTCGTCCGAGTCCGAGGCGTCGCCCTCAGGAGCGTCCACCTCTGAGCCCTCGGTCGACTCCTCGCCCGCCTCTGTCTCAGGGTCGGTCTCGGGCGGGGCCTCGGAGGTCGTCTCCTCGACGACCTCCTCCGCCCCGCCGGGGCGGCGCTTCGTCACTTCTTGTCGCCCTCTTCACCCTCGACGGGCTCGTCGACGATCTCGGCGTCGACGACGTCGTCGTCGGCCTCGCCGGTCGCACCGGTGGCACCGCCGGCAGCGGACTGCTCGGCCTCGGCCGCGGCGTACATGGCCGCACCCATCTTCTGCGAGGACTCACCGAGCTTGGTGATCGCGGTCTGGATGGCGTCCTTGTCGGCCTCAGTGTCCTCGAGGACCTTCTTCAGGGCGTCCAGGTCGGCCTGCACCTCGGTCTTCACGTCGTCCGGGACCTTGTCGCCGGAGTCGGTGATGAACTTCTCGGTGGTGTAGACGAGGCTGTCACCCTGGTTGCGGATCTCGATGGACTCGCGACGCTTGGCGTCCTCCTCGGCGTACTGCTCCGCCTCCTTGACCATGCGGTCGATGTCGTCCTTCGACAGCGCGGAGCCGCCGGAGATCGTCATGGACTGCTCGCGGCCGGAAGCCTGGTCCTTGGCGGAGACGTGCACGATGCCGTTGGCGTCGATGTCGAAGGTGACCTCGATCTTCGGCACGCCACGCGGCGCCGGCGGGAGGCCGGTGAGCTCGAAGTTGCCCAGCGGCTGGTTCTCCGACCACATCGGGCGCTCGCCCTGCGCGACCTTGATCTCGACGCTCGGCTGGTTGTCGTCAGCCGTGGTGAAGATCTCGGAGCGCTTGGTCGGGATGGTGGTGTTGCGCTCGATCAGGGTGGTGAAGACACCGCCCTTGGTCTCGATCCCGAGGCTCAGCGGGGTGACGTCGAGGAGCAGTACGTCCTTGACCTCGCCCTTCAGCACGCCGGCCTGCAGCGCGGCACCGACGGCCACGACCTCGTCGGGGTTGACGCCCTTGTTGGGCTCCTTGCCACCGAGCAGGCTCTTGACCAGGTCGGTCACGGCCGGCATGCGGGTCGAGCCGCCGACCAGGACGACGTGGTCGATGTCCTTGAGCGCGACGCCGGCGTCCTTGAGGACCGACTCGAACGGCTTCTTGGTGCGGTCGAGCAGGTCGGCGGTGATCTTCTGGAACTCCGCCCGGGTCAGGGTCTCCTCGAAGTGGAGGGGGCCGGACTCACCGTGGGTGATGTAGGGCAGGTGGATGCTCGTGTTCTGCGACGAGGACAGCTCGATCTTCGCCTTCTCGGCGGCCTCCTGGAGGCGCTGCGCGGCGATCTTGTCGGCGGCCAGGTCGACGCCGTTGGCGGCCTTGAACTTCCCGACCATCCACTTGACGATCGAGTTGTCCCAGTCGTCACCACCGAGGTGGTTGTCCCCGGAGGTCGCCTTGACCTCGACGACACCCTCACCGATCTCGAGCAGGGACACGTCGAACGTGCCGCCACCGAGGTCGAAGACGAGGATGGTCTGGTCGTCGCCCTTGTCGAGGCCGTAGGCCAGCGCGGCGGCGGTGGGCTCGTTGACGATGCGGGAGACGTTGAGGCCCGCGATCTCACCGGCCTCCTTGGTGGCCTGGCGCTGAGCGTCGGAGAAGTAGGCCGGGACGGTGATGACCGCGTCGGTCACCGTCTCGCCGAGGTAGGCCTCGGCGTCGCGCTTGAGCTTCTGCAGGACGAACGCGCTGATCTGCTGCGGCGTGAAGTCCTTGTCGTCGATGTTCACTTTCCAGTCGGTGCCCATGTGACGCTTGACCGAACGGATCGTGCGGTCCACGTTGGTGACGGCCTGGCGCTTGGCGACCTCGCCGACCAGCACCTCACCGGACTTGCTGAACGCGACCACGGAAGGCGTCGTACGGGCGCCTTCGGCATTCGCGATGACGGTGGCCTCGCCACCCTCCAGAACCGAGACGACCGAGTTGGTGGTCCCGAGGTCGATACCGACGGCACGTGCCATCTTTGCTACCTCCGCTTGTTGAAGCTGTGTGTATGTGGCTGTGTTGCATCTGGGGCGGGAAGCCCCGGAAGACTGGTTGGTCTGCCGCCCAGCGGCTGCCGCCGCCGAGTCTTGCAAACAAGTTGAGCCGATTCAACTCAACTTCGTTCACTGTCCACAACGAAGACCTTACGTCCCCTATTCCAACGCCGGTCAAAAGCACGCCGAGTCGGCTCGTCATGACGAGCCGACTCGGCGGGTGTCTGGGTCAGAAGGACGGGATCCAGTCGAAGGTGTCGGGGTTGGGGCCCGAGCGGCCGGACTCGCCCTTGTCGAGGGCCGCGAGGGCTGCGACCTGGTCGGCGCTCAGCTCGAAGTCGAAGATCGCGAGGTTCTCCTCGAGCCGCTCGCGGCGTACGGACTTGGGGAAGACGATGTCGCCGCGGTCGATCTGCCAGCGGAGCAGGACCTGGGCGGGCGACTTGCCGTGGGCGGAGGCGATCTCGGCGACCACCGGGTCGGTGAGCTCACCGCCGCCCTGCCCGAGTGGGGACCAGGACTCGACCTTCGCGCCGTGACCCAGGGTGGCGGCGCGAGCGGCCTCGTTGGCGAAGTAGGGGTGGACCTCGATCTGATTGACCGCGGGGGCCACGCCCGTCTCGGCGACGATCTTGTCGAGGTGGTCGGGCTGGAAGTTGGAGACGCCGACGGAGGTGGTCAGGCCCTCCTCGCGAAGGCCGACGAGCGCCTCCCACGTCTTCGCGTACGTCCCGTCGAACTGCGTCGGCAGCGGCCAGTGGATCAGGAACAGGTCGACGCGGTCCAGGCCGAGCAGCTCCAGAGACCTCTCCAGCGATGCCTTCGCCTTGACCGGGTCGTGCTGGGAGTTGTTGAGCTTGGTGGTGACGTAGACGTCCTCGCGGGCGAGTCCGGCGCTCTTCAGCGCGGCGCCGACTCCGGCCTCGTTCTGGTACATCTGCGCGGTGTCGATGTGGCGGTAGCCGGCCTCGAGAGCCTGACTCACCACCTGCTCGGTCTCGTCCTGCGGAACCTGCCAGACACCGAGGCCGAACTGCGGGATCGACGTGCCGTCGTTGAGCTTGATCGTGGGAACCGTCATGTCCCCATACAACCAAGCGGGCAATGACCTATTCCATCCTGGCTCGATCTCAGCCGATCGTCACGGTCACCACGTTGGAGTAGGCGCCGGTGTCGATGTCCTTCATCCGGAACTTGTGCCTTCCGACCCGGCCGGACTGGATCGGGGTGGAGAACTGCTCGCCAGTGACGCGTACGTCCGGGATCCCGAACTCTCCCCAGCCCTGGCCGTCGTTGCGCTCCAGGCGGAGGATGGCGCCCTCGCCGCCGGGGTAGATGCCGGTGAGATCGATCCGCTCCATCGGCGTCGCCACGACGATGCCGGCCTGGAGGGTGATCTCCTTCGCCGGCTTCTCCTCGACGGTCCGGGACGGCGACGGGCTCGTGGAGGCAGCATTCTTCTCCGGAGAGCTCGTCGGGGAGGCGTCGAGCGTGATCGCCGGCCCGTTCGCGGTCTTGGTCGGCTTCGGCGACGGGGCGTAGAGCGAGGCGCCCGCGTCCGGGTCGGTGGCCTGGTCGTCGGTGGCATCGCCACCGAGGCCCATGATGTTGGCACCGACGAACATCCCGATCCCGATGATCAGCCCCACCCCGACCGCAACCGCGACGAGCGCCGTGACTCCGGCTGCGATCGGGTGCTGCCCGCCCTGCTTCACATCTGCTCCTCGACCCGCCCGTGGTGATGGTGACAATTCAGCCACACGTTCTGGCCGAGCACCACAGGTTCAGCTGATCAGCTGCTGGCGGCGGGCGATGGCGGCCGCCTCCGTGCGGCTTCCGGCGCCCAGCTTCCCGAGGATGTTGGAGACGTGCACGGAGACCGTCTTCGTGGAGATGAACAGCTGTTTGCCGATCTCGCCGTTGCTGCGTCCCGCAGCCACCAGCGTCAGGATCTCGCTCTCCCGCGGCGTCAGGGACGTCGACGTCGCCTGCTGCTGCTTGACCGCCGTCGCACCGAGCGACCTCAGCTCGTCGAGCAACGGCTGCAGCCCGAGCCGCTTCGCGGTCTCCCGGGCCTTGTCGGCGGTCACCCGCGAGCGGGCCACGTCGCCCGTCGCCCGCTGGATGGCGGCGTACGTCGTCCTGACGGCGGCCAGCCCCGGGACGTCGCCATAGGCCTCGACCTGCTGCTCGGCACGCTCCCACGCTGCCAGCAGCGACTCCTGGGGCGGGGCGTCGATGCCGGCCAGCCAGTGGACGCGGAGCACCTCCGCCTCCAGCCGGGCGGTCCAGGCCCGTCCCTCCGGCCCCCACTCCCCGGGCTCGTACTGCGCGACCACCTGCTCGCCGTCGCTGTGCAGCTCGTCGACGATCTCGACCAGCGCAGGCCACCGCGCCGCCGGCAGCGAGGGCAGCATCTGGGCGATCCCGGAGGCGGCGACGACCGCCAGTCGCACCCGGCCGCCGAACCATTCGGTCCAGAACTGAGAGAGGGTCTCGACCGCGTCCGTGTAGACCCTGAGCACTCCCTCGGCGTCGCCGGCACGGGCCATCGCGGTCATCTCCACGATCGAGCCGTTGAGGGCGATCAGCCCCTCCTGGGTCCAGAACGGGCGCAGCGCCTTGGCGTCCTCCCCGACCGATGCGCCCTGCGCCTGCTCCATGATCATCCGGAGCGAGTCGAGGAGCGCGACCGGGACCGGCGGCGCGTCGGGCAGGTTGCCACCGGCGAGCGCGAGCGCCTCGTCCCACTCCCCCAGGACCATCTGGATCCGGACGATGTCGGCGCGGGCCGCGGCGGTGTAGGGCGACCACTGCAGGGACTCACCACCGGCCTCGTCGATCACCGCCCGGAACCACCGCAGACCCTCGTCGTAGTCACCGGCCTCGTCGTAGGAACGGCCGAGCGCGAACAGCCCGCGGCTGACCGCGTACGTCGACCCGACCTGCCGCGCCTCGTCGATCGTCTCGCGCAGCACCTGGCGGAAGCCCTCGACCTTGTCGCCGGCGGCACGACCGGTGCGGACCTTGAGCATCGACAGGCTGGTGGCCATGTCGGAGGCCAGCTTGGAGAGGCTGTGCCGTTCGGCGATCTCGATGCCCTCGAGACCGATCGCCTCGGCCTCATCGCTGCGGCGGAAGGCGACCAGGGTCCGGGTGCGCACGGCCAGGACGGCGCAGCGGGCCTTGGGCTCGGCGTCGGCGGGGAGCGCGAGCATCGCGTCGTGGGAGTGGGTGAGCGGGTCGCCGTTCTCCATGGCGAGGGCCGCCTCGGCCCGGGTCGCCAGCAGCAGCGCCCGACCGACCGACGGCCCGACCGGGATGGCGTCGAGCCGCTCGGCCAGGATCGCGTCGGCGCGCGAGGGCAGTCCGGCGAGGATGAGCGTGTCGGCGGCGCGCTCGTAGACCCGGTCCAGGTTGACCGCCGCCGCCTTGGCGACCTTCGGGTCGGCGGCGAGGCCGAGCGCCTTCTCGTAGTGGTGGGCCGCCTCGCCCACACCACTGACGCTGCGGGCCTCCTCGGCCGCCGCGATGCGAGCCCGCAGTGCGGTGGAGAGGTCGCCGGCGTGCTTGGCGTGCAGCGCGAGCTCGGCGGCGGCGCCCAGCCCGGGCGTCTCCTTCAGCACCTCGGCGAACCGGGCGTGCAGGCGCACCCGCTCACCGGGCAGCAGGTCGTCGTAGACCGCCTCGGCGAGCAGCGCGTGGCGGAACGTGTAGCGCGAGCCGGTCGGCTCGAGCACCTTCTGCTCGACCGCGGTGCGCAGCGCGTCGTCGAGCTCGTCGGTCTTCATCTCGGTCACCGCGGCGAGCAGCTCGTGGGTGACCCGGCGCCCGGCGATGCTCGCGGTGCGGACCACGCTGCGGGCGGAGCCGTCGAGCCGGTCCAGCCGCACCAGCAGCAGGTCGGCGAGGTCGACCGGGAGGTCCTCGTCGCAGCCGGCCTGCACCAGCTCCTCGACGAAGAAGGCGTTGCCCTCGGCGCGGCGTACGACCCGTTCGGCGTCGACCTTGCCGGGGGCCAGCTCATGGACCAGCAGCCGGACCGAGTCGTCGGAGAGCGGCTCGAGCACGATCCGCTCGACGTCGGGCAGCCGGCCCCACTCGCCGACCTGGCGGCGCAGCGGGTGGCGACGGTGGATGTCGTCGGCGCGGTAGGACGCGACCATCGCGACCGGGCCGACGTAGGGCCGGGTGAAGAGGTAGGTCAGCAGGTCGCGGGTGGACTGGTCGGCCCAGTGCGTGTCCTCGACCACGACCAGCAGCGGCGCCTTCTCGGCGGCCGCCTCGAAGAGGGTGTGGACGGCGTCGAAGAGCTGTCCGCGGTCGGTCCCGGTCGGGGCGGCGCCCGGGTTCGCGCCCATCACGCGACGGACGGGCCGCAGCCTGGCGAGCGCCGGATAGTCGGCCGCCACCCGCTCGACGACGTCGGGAAGGTCGGCGACGATGCGGTCGAGGATCTCCGAGAACGGCATGTACGCCACCGCGCTCTCGCCGAAGTCGACGCAATGTCCCGCGTGCACCTGCCAGCCGTCGGTCACCGCACGGTCGCGCAGCGCGGTGAGCAGCCGGGTCTTGCCGACGCCGGCGTCACCGGCGAGCAGGACGTGCTGGCGGCCGGCCTCGGCGGTCGCCCCGTCAGAGACGACCCCGAGCAGACCGGTGAGAGCCTGCAACTCGGGGTCGCGACCAACAAACGACCGAGCACTTTGCGCCATGTCCCCTATCATCGCGCCTCCGGGCACGGGTTTCTCCCGCATTACCGTCCTCCGAGGACTCAGTTGTGTATCGAGTCCATCCGGCGGGGACGGCGGCGCCGCACCTGGCGGGCGAGACGGTCGGCCGCGGTCGCGTTCCGAATGCTCTGCCGGCGGTAGGCCAGCTCGGCGTCGTAGCTGATCTGGTTGCTGTAAGTCATGCATCCAGACTCGGCTCCTGAGGTAGTGCCACGCATGAGGCGCCTGCCTTAGGCGTACGTCAGAGGTGCCTCATTCGGCCGTGATCCGCGTCACTCCACGAGCCCCCGACGGCGTCCGATGGCCGCTGCCTCGGTGCGGCCGGAGGCGCCGAGCTTGGCCAGGATGTTGGAGACGTGGACCGAGACGGTCTTGGTCGAGATGAACAGCTGCTTGCCGATCTCGCCGTTGCTCCGCCCGGCCGCGACCAGAGCGAGGATCTCGCTCTCCCGGGCAGTGAGCTGGCCCGAGGGACCGGCCGTCGAGCGCTGCGGGGTGGTGCCGAGAGTGAGCAGGTGGTCGAGGAGCGGTTGGGCACCGAGCAGCTTCGCCGCGGCCCTGGCCCGGTCAGCCAGCTCTCGAGCCCCGGCGGTGTCGCCCCCGGCCCGGAGGATCTCGGCGAGCCGGACCCGCGACCAGGCGAGCTCGTGGACGTGCGGGTAGGCCTCGAAAGCGGCCACGGTCTCCCGCCACGCCTCGACGAGGTCGTCCTGCTCAGGCACGGAGATGCCGGCCAGCCAGTGGGCACGGAGCCCCTCGGCCCGCAGCCGCGCCGACCACGCCTGCCCCTCCAGCCCCCAGGGCTGCTCCGTCTCGACGGGCCGGGTGCCCGCCTCCAGGATGCGGTCCACCTGCGCCATCACCTGCGGGCGCGCACCGACGGGAAGGTCCGGGACGGCCGAGCCGATCGCACCGACGGCGATCGCCGCGAGCCTGGCGTGGGCCCCGAACCACTTTCCCCAGCCGGTGGCGAGGGCCGCGACGCCGGCGCCGTAGGCCTCGATCGCCCCGTCGATGTCGCCACGACCTGCGGCAGCCCTGATCTCCACCGGCGCCGACTCGCTGGCGGTTGCCACCTCCTGCTTCCACGACGGCCGCAGTCGCCGTGCCTCCGTGCCGAGATCGGCGCCGCGGGCCTGCTCGATCATCAGCCGCTTGGACTCCAGCCACGGCCACAGTGCCGGCGGGATGCCGTACGCGTCGGTCAGGGCGAGCGCGTCGTCCCACCGGCCGGCGGTGTGGAGATAGTCGAGCCAGGCGATCCGGGCGTCGAACGAGTACGGCGCCCATGGGACGCCTCGCTCCACGCCGAGCTCGAAGGCACTGCGGTAGGTCTCACCGGCCTCGTCGAGCCGGCCGGCGGCGTCGAGAGCGAAGCCGAGCTGGATCCGCCCACGCAACTCCGGATGGAGCGCGCCGACCTTGGCAGCCCTGGCCACGGCCTGGCGCAGCGGCTCGATCCAGACCTGCGGCGGGCGACCCCACGACCCGGCCAGCGTCACGGCCACCTCCGCGGCGAGCCCGGTGCGGCCGAGCTCCTCGGCCAGCGCCAACGCCTCCCGGCCCGCCTTCTCGGCGTCGTCGTGGCGGCGGGCGATCATCAGCTCCCGAGCGTACGCAGCCAGGAGCCGCGCCCGCACCAGCGGCGGGGCGTCGTCGGGAAGCTCCGCGATCGCCGACTCGGCGAGCTCCCCCACCCGGACGTCGTTGACGTAGGCGAAGCTGGTCTCGATCTCGACCGTCATCAGCTGTGCGCGCCACAGCCCGGGCGCGTCGGCCGGGAGCGATTCCCGCTGCTCACGGGCCAGTTTCCCGGCACGGTCGGCGTGCCCGGCGGCGACCATCGCATCGCTCGCCTTGACCACCAGATCGACGAGTCGCTGGGTGTCCTGATCCGAGCCGGCGCGGCCGGCGAGCAGGGCGATCGCCTGCTGGTAGTGCTGCGAGGCCTCGTCGGGACCACCGGTGGCAGCCGCCTCGTCACCGGCCGCGATCCCCGCGGTCAGCGCGGTCTCGTGGTCGCCGGCCAGGCGAGCATGGCGGGCGAGACCAGCCGCACTGCCGGTGGTGAGGTCGCCGCTCAGCGCCTCGACGTAGCGCTGATGGAGCCGGACCCGCTCGCCCGGGAGCAGGTCGTCGTAGACGGCCTCGCCGAGCAGGGCGTGCCGGAAGACGTAGTAGCCGTCCTCGCGCGGCACCAGGATCGCGCGCTCGATCGCCTGCCTCAGCCCGGCGTCGAGGGTGGGCCGGTCGAGACCGGCGACGGCATCGAGGAGCTCGTCGCTGACGTCGCGCCCGGCGGCGCTGGCGGTGTCGACGACCTCGCGCGCGGTCGCGTCGAGCTGCTCCAGCCGGATCAGGAGCAGGTCGGCGAGGTCCCAGGGCAGCTCGTCAGCGCCGGCGGCCTGCACCAGCTCCTCGACGAAGAACGCGTTGCCGTCTGCGCGGCGTACGACGCTCTCGACGTCGAACCCGGCACCCGGATCACCGGCGAGCTCGCCGACCAGGACGCGTACGTCATCGTCCGAGAGCCGCCCGAGGTGGAACCGCTCGACCGAAGGCAGCCGGGTCCACTCGGCGAGCTGGCGGCGCAGCGGGTGGCGGCGGTGGAGGTCGTCGGCGCGGTAGGAGGCGAGGATCGTGACCGGGCCGTCGAACGGCCGGGTGAAGAGGAAGGTCAGCAGGTCACGGGTGGACTGGTCGGCCCAGTGGGTGTCCTCGACCACGACCAGCAGCGGCGCCTTCTCGGCCGCGCGCTCCAGCAGCGCGTGGATCGCGGCGAAGAGGTTGCCCCGGTCGAGCGCCTCCTGGACGGCGGTGTCAGCCCCGCCGAGCGCACGGGCCACGGGAGCCATCCGCAGGAGCGCCGGATGTACGTCGGCGACCTGCGCGACCACCTCGGGCAGCGCGGTGGTGATGTTGTCGAGGATCTCGGTGAAGGGCAGGTACGCCTCGGCGCTGTCGCCGAAGTCGAGGCAGTGCCCGACCAGCACCTGCCTGCCGTCGGCGGCCGCCCGGCCGCGGAGCTCGCGCAGGATCCGGGTCTTCCCCACACCGGCGTCACCGGCGAGAAGGACGTGCCTGCCCCTGCCCGACGGCGCGGCGCCGTCCAGCCCGACCAGCCCGACCAGCGTCTCCAGGTCGGCTTCACGTCCGACCAGCCTCTCGGCACTCTGCGCCATGGGCGCAATCATCGCGCCTCCTGGCAACCCCGGACGTGAAACAACGCCGAGCCGGATCTCTCCTGCTCGGCGTTGCTGGTCGGGACTGCCGCTGTGCGCCCGCATCTCAGCGGGTGCGGTTGCGTCGCGTCTGACGAGCCTCGGTGGCCCGCTGGCGCTTGGCCAGGTCCTTCTGGATCTGCTGGCGGCGGTACTTGACCTCTGCTTCGTAACCTACGGTGGTGTACATCTCGATCTCCTGCTGGTCTGTCCTGCTGGGGTGTCCTGCTGACATCGAGAAGACTCCTCCGCTGAGGTAGGCACCCGGATCGGTCGGGCGCCCTACTTCCCGCCCTATTTCTGACCTGGGCGCCTTACTTCCCGACCTAGGGCACGCGCTCCGCGCCTTAGACGGGACACTGGGCCTATGGAGTTCTCCGAGGTCGTACGTCGCCGCAAGATGGTCCGCAACTACACCGCCGATCCCGTGGACCCGGCGGTGATCGACAAGATCCTGCACAACGCCACCCGGGCGCCGTCGGCGGGCTTCTCCCAGGGCTGGGGGTTCCTCGTGCTCGACACCCCCGAGGACGTACGCAGCTACTGGGAGGCGACGGCCGACGTGTCCGAGCCCGACTCCTGGCTCACCGGGATGATGACCGCGCCGGTGATCGTGATCCCGTGCTCCTCCAAGGACGCCTACCTGGACCGCTACGCGCAGCCCGACAAGGGCTGGACCGACCGCGACGAGGCGCACTGGCCGATGCCGTTCTGGCACATGGACACCGCGATGGCGACCATGCTGATCCTGCAGACCGTGGTCGACGAGGGCCTCGGCGCGCTCTACTTCGGCATCCCGCCCGAGTCCGACGCCGCGGTCCGCAAGTCGTTCGACATCCCCGACGCCTTCGACCCGATCGGTGCCGTCACCATCGGCCACCCCGCCACCGGCGGCGCCAAGGGCTCCCCCACCCGCCGCAAGCGCACGCCGCTCGAGGACGTCGTCCACCGCGGCCGCTGGTGACCTGTCAGTCCTCGTCGGTCGAGCCGCGAGCGCTAGCGAGCGTGTCGAGACCAACACGTTCACCTCCGCGCTCGATCTCAACGTGTTGGTCTCGACACGCCTCCGCCTAGCGGCTCCGGCGGCTCGACCGACGGGTCATCTCCCGCCACGTGCGGCCGCAGAGTCCGGCGTACGCAGGTGGGAGACCGCCATCGCGAGATCGGCCAGCCGCGGGGTGACGATGTTGAGGACCTCGAAGACCGAGCCGAAGGCGCCGTCGACCGTCACCGGTCGGTCCTCGAGCGCGCGGACGACGCGCTCGGCGCACTCCTCGGGGCTCTCGCCGCGACCTTCGTACTCTGCGGTCGGCGCGATCATCGGCGTCCGCACGATCGCGACGCGCATGTTGGTGCAGGTCACGTTGTCGAAGTAGGCCTCGCGGCTCAGGATCCGGCCGAAGACGTCGAGGGCGGTCTTCGCGGCGATGTAGGCGGCGAACTTCGGGGCCTTGATCTGGTTGCCCCAGGTGACGATGTTGACCACGTGGCCGAACCGCTGGGCGCGCATCGCCGGCAGCAGGCCCATCGTGAGCCGGACCGCGCCGAAGTAGTTCACCGCCATCATCCGCTCGAAGTCGTGGAAGCGGTCGTGGGTCAGCTCCAGCGACCGCCGGATCGACCGGCCCGCGTTGTTGACCAGGTAGTCGACCGCCCCGTGCTCGGCCAGCAGCTGCTCCACCAGCGCGTCGATCGAGTCACCGTCGGTCATGTCGACGAGGTAGGTCGACGCCTGCCCGCCCACGTCCTCGATGGTCTTCCGCACCCGCTCGAGCTCCTCGGCCCGGCGTGCGGCGAGGAGCACGTGCGCGCCACGTCGGGCCGCGGCGTACGCCGTCGCCTCACCGATCCCCGAGCTGGCGCCGGTGACCAGCACGGTGCGGCCGGCGAGCGGGCTCGGACCACCGGTCACGGCCCGGATCGTGCGCGCCATCCGGGCGCGCGGCGTCTGCAGGAGCGGAAGCGAGAACAGGCTGACCACCCCCGCACCCTAGTGGCCCCTGACTCGGGCTCGTTTCCGCGGATTCGTTGGGTGCCGACGCGGGGGGAGGCATCTAGCGTGACGCGTCGAGACGTCGGCGCGAAGCCCACGCCCCCGCACGATCACCCCCGCAAGCATCCAGGAGAGAACATGTCAGCAACCAGCATCGTCCCGCGCACGTGGAAGCGGCGGCTCGCCGGCATCGTCTCCGCAACCCTCATCGCGATCACCGGCGCGGCCGTCACCGGCATCGCTGCCCCGAGCCCGGCTCACGCCGCGACCTGCACGTCGTACAACTACTCCTACGGCGGCAACGGCACCTGCGTCAGCTACATCCAGACGCTGCTCAACTGGCAGCCCGGCGTCAACCTGGCGGTGGACGGCGCGTACGGCAACCTGACGCGGCAGGCCGTGATCAACCGGCAGACGTCGTGGCGCTACTGGGACTCCTCGGTGGCGGTGGACGGCATCGTCGGCCCCAGGACCTGGGCCTACCTCTGCTCGCCGTACTACTACGGCACCGGCCCGGCGCAGTCCTACCCCTTCGCCGTCGCTCGCGCGGCCGGTTGCCGGGTCTGATTCCGCGAACCCCGGAGCGTCACGGACGCACCGGGGCGTAGCGGAGGTCGACCTCCAGGTGCGGATCGTCGCCGATCAGGTTGTGCAGCTTGATCGGCTCACCGCCCGGGTTGTCGTAGAGGCGGATGCCGTCGCCCAGCAGGACCGGCGCGACGTGCAGCTCGATCTGGTCGATCAGGCCCCGTTCGAGGAGCTGGCGGCCGATGTCGGCGGAATGGACCTCGACGTTCTTCCCGTCGGCCGCCTCGACCGCGATCCGCAGCGCCTCCCCGACGTCGCAGCTGAGAAAGGTGACGTGCTCCTGCGGCCGGGCGTCCTCGGGGTGGTGGGTGAGGATGAAGACCGGGCCCTGCCAGTCGCCGTAGGGCATCGCGTCAGGGTAGGCGTCGTGCCCGTTGCGGCCGCCCAGGACGGCGCCGAGATGTGAGGAGTACGCCTCGACGACCCCGGGCTTCCCGGTGACATCGCTCAGCCACGCCATCCCCGGCTCGGTCCCGTCGATGAAGCCGTCGAGCGACATCGAGAAGTGCCACAGCACCTTGCCGCTCATCACGCAACCTGCGTCCGGTCGAAGGTGACGTGGGTGACGCCGCTCGGCGTCGTGGTCGACGCCACCTCGTAGCCGTCCTCCAGCGCCTCCAACCCCTCCCACAGCCGTACGCCACGGCCCAGGATGATCGGGACGACCGCGACGTGCAGGTGGTCGACGAGGCCGGCCGCCAGGAAGTCCCGGAGCGAGGACGGGCCGCCGCCGATGCGTACGTCCTGACCGGCGGCCGCCTCCTGCGCCTCGGCCAGCACCTCCTCGATGGGCGCGTTGCGGAAGTGGAAGACGGTGCCGCCCTTCATCTCGATCGACTCCCGTGGCTGGTGGGTCAGGACGTAGGTGGGTGTGTGGAACGGCGGCTCCTCGCCCCACCAGCCGCGCCAGTCGGCGTCCTCCTGCCATCCCGGCGGACCGAACTTGCCGGCGCCCATGATCTCGGCGCCGATCCCCTCCCAGGAACGGGCTGCGAAGGCGTCGTCGGGCTCGGAGGCCGGGTCGACCTCCATCCGCTCCCGGTGCCCGGTCGCGCCCTGGAAGGTCCTGGTCGGGAAGAACCACTCCATCAGCCGCATACCGGCGTGGCCGAACGGCGCCTCCAGGCTCTGACCGTCGCCGGTGGCGAAGCCGTCCAGCGAGACGCCGATGGTGTGAGCACGTACGCGTGACATGTCGATCTCCCTCGATTCAGAGTGATTGCACTTTGCAATCACTAGCGTCGAGAGTAGACTTACCGATTGCAGATTGCAACCACTATTTCCGAGTGGCAGGAGACGCCCAGTGAGCGAGCCCAGATCGGGGTGCCCGATCAACGCAGCCGTGGAGGTCTTCGGGGACCCCTGGTCGGTGATCGTGCTGCGCGACGTGATGTTCGGGAACCGTCGCCACTTCCGCGAGCTGCTCGGCAGCTCCGAGGAGGGCATCGCCTCCAACATCCTCAGCAGCCGGCTGAAGAAGCTCGTCGAGGGCGGGCTGCTGACCAAGGAGCAGGCCGGCCGCGGCCAGAAGGCGGCCTACGCACTGACCGAGGCAGGCATCCAGACCCTGCCGATCATGGTCGCGCTCGGCAACTGGGGCCTCGCCCACCGCGACGGCACCCGGCAGCTCCGGGTCCGGGCCGAGCTGCTGCGCGATGCCGGTCCCGGGATGGTGGCGTCCTTCATGGACGAGCTCCGCGAGCTCCATCTGGGCACACCGCGGCCCGACCCGACCGCCCCGCGGGCGAGCGAGCAGCTCGCTGCGGCGTACGAAGCGGCGATGGCCGGGTGAGCTGCCGCCTCACTTCTCCTTGGCGTGCAGCTTCAGCTTGGAGATCTGGTTCTTCAGCTCATCGAGGAAGAGCGACCGGATGCTCTCGGTGTCGAGGGCGCCGTTGACGCCGCGCAGCTTGCCCTCACCGAGCTTGACGCAGACGGTCGACCAGGCCGCGCCGATGGCCGCGGTGAAGCCGGCCGCGACGGTGGCGTTGATCGCCCCGCCGCCGACGGTGCCGAAACCGGGGATGAACTTGAGCAGGTTGCCGGCCACGGAGCGGCCTGCCTGGGTGGCCGCCGCGGTGGCCGCGATCGAGGCCATGGCGGCCTTGTCCACCTCGATGCCGTAGATCGCCGAGATGCGCGCCATCATCCCGAGCTGGATCGGCACCAGGACGACCGCGTCGGAGAACGGGATCGGGGTGGCGCCGGCCGCCCCGGCCGCGGTCGCGGCACCCGCGATCACGGTGTTCGCCTGCTCCTGCTTCCGCTTGAGATCCACCCTCTGCGCCGCGATGAGGGCCTCCTCGACGCCTGCAGGCGCGCATCGAAAGGTGGCATCAACAAGTTCCTGCAGGCCGTGGACCTGCTGGCCCGAGAAGTCGTCGGCCTTGGCGTTGGTCAGGTAGACCCGGGCGCCGTGCACGGGCAGCCCGCGCGCGTCGATCTGCTGGGCGAACTCGACCGCGTCCGGGTGAAAGGCACCGGTCGGCGAGGTCGGCACCTGTGTCATCACGAGCACGACCGGTAGCCCCAGGTCGGCGAGCTTCTGGATGAACGCGGCCTCGGTGTCCTCGAAGCGGCGGTCGGCGAAACGTACGGCATACCAGGCGACGTGGATCTGCTCGGACTGCGGCTTGCGGCGCCGCTCGGAGATCAGCTTGGCCAGATCCTTGATCACCCGGTCGCCCTCGACGCCGATCTCCAGGCCCTGGGTGTCGAGCAGCCCGAAGAACCCGCTGGTGTGCAGGTAGAGCGTCGACTCCTTCGTCACCGGCTCGCCGATCCCGGTCTTGGCCACGTCCGCCCCGAAGACCGCGTTGACCAGCGTCGACTTGCCGACTCCAGTCTTGCCGAAGACGGCGAGGTTGAACCGGCCGATCTCCTTGGCCGACTCGGAGTATCGCTTGTGGAACTCGTCCTTGAACCAGCCGTCGGATGCGAAGTTGTTCACGTCGACCAAGAATGCCAGTCGCCACCGACGAATTGTCGTGGCCGCGCGCTTCGGGGAGGAATAGCGTTCCGACATGAGCCCACGGTCTCGCCTCGCGTACGTTGCCGCCCTCGCCGCCTCGACCATCCTGGTCCTGCCCACGACTCCGGTCCACGCGGCCGAGCCCGGGACCCAGCCGACCGATATCACCCTCACCCGGTGGAACAGCATCGAAGACTTCGCGAAGGGCAGGTCGAGCAACCTGCGCCCGGACCGTCACGGCACCCTCCGGATCGGCCGCGGCAGCGAGACGACGGCCTACGCCGACCCCTTCGGCGACGGCACCGCCAAGACCTACGAGTTCGGCACCTGGACCTCGCCCGTGGTCAAGACCGGCTACGCGATCGACGAGTCGGTCACCTCGTGGGACGTCGACACGCCGACCGGCACCTGGGCCGAGATCCGGTTCCGCGGCCGGAAGGCGGACGGCACCTGGACGAAGTGGTTCGTGATGGGTCGCTGGACGGCCGGCGACGACTTCGCGGCCGGCGACATCCACCGCACCTCCGTCGAGGGACAGAGCGACACCGACGCGGCGCTCTACACCGACACGTACGTCGCCCGGACCGGCAAGGAGCCCGAAGCGTTCCAGACCAGGGTCACCCTGCTGCGCCCCGAGGGCGCGAGCGTCTCCCCCAGTCTGCGAACGGTCTCGACGCTGACGAACGAATACCTGCCCGACTCCGCCTACCCCGGCACCAGCACGTCGACGCTCGACGACGCGATCGACCTCGGTGTGCCGCCGTTCAGCCAGAACATCCACCGCGGCGAATACCCGGAGTTCGGCGGCGGCGGTCAGGTCTGGTGCTCACCGACCTCGACGACGATGGTGCAGTACCACTGGGGCCACGAGGTCCCGGCGAGCGAGCTGGAGGGCATCGAGGCCCCCAACGGCGACCCGCAGGTCGCCTACGCCGCGATCAACACCTGGGACTACGCCTACGAGGGCGCCGGCAACTGGCCGTTCAACACCGCCTACGCCGGCCGGTGGGGCCTGGACGGGGCCGTGACCAGGCTGCGGTCGCTGGCCGAGGCCGAGACCCTGGTGGCCGCCGGCTTCCCGCTGGTCGTCTCCGCCAACTGGGAGCTCGAGGAGATGCCGGAGGCGGGCTACGGCACCGACGGCCACCTGCTCGTCATCGGCGGCTTCACCGCCGAGGGCGACCCGATCGTCTACGACGCCAACCACCCCTCCAACGACGAGGTGCGCAACGTCTATACCCGCGAGAACTTCGAGCGGGTGTGGCAGACCTCGACCGACGGGATCACCTATGTCATCCACCCGCGCGACGTGAGGCTGCCCGGGAGCGCCACAAACTGGTGACGGACTCGCCGTCAGGGTCATCCCGGACACCCTGGTGGGGTTAGGTTTCGACCATGACACTCGACCCCGTCGCCGCTCTTCAGGCCGCACTTCGGGCCCCGACCGTCAACGACGGCTCGGGTGCGGAGAAGAAGGCGTTCGCGCAGCTCCACGAGGCGCTGCGCGAGCACTTCCCGCTGCTGCACGCGACCCTCGACCTCACCCCGGTCGGCGAGCACGGTCTTCTCTTCCGCTGGCCCGGCGCCTCCGCCGAGAAGCCGGTCGTGCTGATGGCCCACCAGGACGTCGTCCCGATCGCGGGTGAATGGACCCACGACCCGTTCGGAGGCGAGATCGTCGACGGGGTGATCCACGGGCGCGGCACGCTCGACGACAAGGGTCAGCTCGTGGCGATCTGCGCCGCGGTCGAGGGACTCCTCGCGGACGGGTTCGAGCCGGCGTACGACGTGTGGCTCTCCTTCGGCTCCGACGAGGAGACGACCGGCGCGGCTGCACGGGCGGCCGTCGAGGAGCTCCGGACGCAGGGGGTCGAGCCCTGGTTCGTGCTCGACGAGGGCGGCGCGGTCGCGTTCGACGCCTTCCCGGGCGTCACGGCGCCGGTCGGGGTCGTCGGCGTCGCCGAGAAGGGCACCACCGACGTTCGCCTCACGGTGACCGGCGACGGCGGCCACTCCTCCACCCCACGCCAGAACGGGCCGACCGCGCGGCTGGCCCGCGCGGTCACCCGGCTCGACCGGATGTCGATGCCGGTGCAGCTGCCCACGCCGACCGTCGAGATGTTCGAGCAGATCGCGCCGTACGCCGCCAGGCCCCTGCGTCCGGTCCTGGCCAACGCGGGGAAGCTGGCGCCGGCGCTGGCCCGGCTGCTGACCCGGCTGGGGCCCGAGCCCGCCGCGCTGGTCCGCACCACCGTCGCGATCACGACGCTCGAGGGCAGTCCGGCGGCCAACGTCATCGCCTCGGCCGCCTCGGCCGGGGTCAACCTGCGGATCATGATCGGCGAGACGGTCGCCGAGGTCGTCGAGCGGCTGCGGGCCGCGATCGGCGACAAGCAGGTCCAGATCGAGGTCGTACGCGCCGGCGAGCCGTCGCCGGTCTCCCCGCGCGACGAGGCGTTCTCGCTGATCACCGACGCCATCACGGAGGTCTTCCCGGAGGCGGTGCCGGCTCCCTACACCGTCATGGCCGCGACCGACTCGCGCTTCTTCTACGAGATCAGCGACCGGGTCTACCGGTTCGCACCGTTCCGGATGACCGCTGCCCAGCGCGCCACCATCCACGCCGCCGACGAGAACATCAGGGTCGATGACTACCTCGACGGGATCCGCTTCTACCGAAGGTTGATCGAGTCACTGTGACCACCGAACGTCAGCGCACCGGCCTCGAGCAGGCCGCGCGCGGAATCTGGGTGATCGTCGGCTTCCTGGTGGCCGTCGAGTTCGCCAGCGGCATCCTGCAGGGCTACTACACCCCGATCTTCTCCGATCTCGCCGACCATCTCGGCGTCTCCGACGCCGATCTCAACTGGCTCGAGGCCGGGCAGCTGATCGTCTCCGCGCTGTGCGTGCCGCCGCTCGCCCGGCTCGGCGACCTGATCGGTCACAAGAAGGTCCTCCTGCTGGCGACCGGCATCACCGCGCTCGCCACCTGGTGGACAGTGGTCGCCCCCGACTTCGGCTCGTTCCTGGTCGCCTGGTCGATCCAGGGCGCCTACGTCATCTGGCTGCCGCTCGAGGTCGCCATCGTCCACAAGCGCACCGGTGGCGACACCGCCCTGACCCGTCGGGCCGCCGGTGTCCTCGTCGGCGCGCTGCAGCTCTCGGTGATCATCGGCGCGGTCGCCGCCGGCGCGCTCGTCGGAGTGCTCCCGATGACCGCGATCCTGGCCTTCCCCGCCGTGGCCGTGACCGCTGTCTTCGTCGTCATCGCCGTCGGCATCGAGCCCGACTCCGGCACCAGCGGCGGCGCCTTCGACTGGCTCGGCCTGGCGGTGCTGACCCTCGTGCTCGGCCTGGTCATGGCGGGCCTGGTCGGCGTACGCGTCCTCGGCGCCGGGTCTCTCCTCGCCTGGGGTCTGGTGGTCCTGGGGCTGCTCACGCTGGTCCCGTTCTGGCGCATCGAGACCGCGTTGGACGGTGGCGGCAGGACCGAGCCGCTGATCGACGTACGGCTGCTGGCCTCGCGCGGGCAGTGGCCGATCCAGCTGACCGCCTTCCTGTTCGGGATGTCGGTGCTGGGTGCGCAGATCCCGCTGTCGACCTTCGCGCGCACCTCACCCGAGGAGGCCGGCTTCGGGCTGGGCGCCGACGCGTCGTTCGTGTCGCTGCTGATCGCGGAGTACGTCATCGCGATGGCCGTCTCCGCCTTCACCTTGCCGCTGTGGGCGCGGTTCCTCGGGCCGGTGCGGGCCCAGGCGGTCGCCTGCTTCCTCGTCGCCACGGGCTACCTGATGTGGCTGCCGTTCCATGACTCCACCGGGCAGGGACTCCTCAACATGGCCGTTGTCGGCCTCGGCTCGGGCGCACTGGTGGGCTCGCTGCCGGCCGCCGCCGCCGCGGCCGCGCCGGCCTCCCGCACCGCCTTCGCGACCGGCATGACCAACGCCACCAAGACCGTCGGCGGTGCCATCGCCTCCGCGGTCTTCGCGATCGCGCTCGCCGCGGACGGGTCGATCTCCGGCGAGGCGCACGCCCCGCTGTCGGGCTATCTGACCGTCTGGGCGGTGTGCGGTGTCACGGCCCTCGTCGCCGGGCTGCTGCTCCTTCTGCCCCGGAGCGCAACCGACGCTGGGTAAACTCGTCTCCTCCGGAGGTGATCGACATGCCCGAGAGCGAGGAGCGGCCCGAGGCGCCCACGCCGCAGCTCGACGCCGCCGCGAGCAAGGCGGCAGCAGCAGCGCGGATGGCCGACCAGACCAAGTGGGTCGACCTGCAGGTGCAGGAGGCGATCCAGCGCGGCGAGTTCGACAACCTGCCCGGTGCCGGCAAGCCGATCAAGAACCTCGACCGCGACCACGATCCCGACTGGTGGGTCAAGCAGCTCGTCGAGCGCGAGCAGATCGTCGTGCTTCCCCGGTCGGTCCAGCTCCGCAAGGACGACGCCGAGCTCGACGGTCTCCTCGACACCCAGACCACCGAGGACGGCGCCCGCAGGATCGTCGAGGAGTTCAACGAGCGTGTCATCGCGGCCCGCTACGGACCCCCCGAGGGACCGCCCCTGATCACCATGACCCGCGACGTCGAGGCAACCCTGGACGCCTGGCGCGAGCGTCGCGCCGCTCGGGTGGAGGCGGCCAAGAACGCACGTCGCGAGCAGCCGCCGCGGAGACGGCGCTGGTGGCGGCGCTGAGCAGAAGCACCCGTCAAAGACTTCGGTCAGCGACTGTTGTTCGTGGCTGGTCTGGGCCGCCGACCCTGTCCTCGAGTGTTTCTCGACCTGCCCCGGAGTCAAGGACGGCCTGCGGCCGCCGGCTTCGCCGGCCGCTTCGCGGTCCTTGACACCGGACCATGTCGAGAAAGATT
>NZ_JBHVGB010000043.1:0-35445 GCF_042801335.1 Nocardioides sp. NPDC057577
CACTCGGGAGCACGCGGCTGTCGGGTGATGCGTCGGATCAGGAGGTGCGCGAACGACGGCGCGAGGCGGGGCGCCGGTCGGACGGCTTGGTGACCGGCAGGCCCTGCTCGACCAGCGACGCACGACGCGCGGCACCGAAGGCGGCGAGCGCCTCGGTGAGCGCCTCGATCGACGGCTCGGGCGACATCACGTCGACCCGCAGGCCGTGCTCCTCGGCGGTCTTGGCGGTGGCCGGACCGATCGCCGCGATCACCGTGGAGGTGTGCGGCTTGCCCGCGATACCGACCAGGTTGCGGACCGTGGACGAGGAGGTGAAGACCACCGCGTCGAACTTGCCCGTCTTGATCGCGTCGCGGGTCGGCGCGGGCGGCGGGGCCGCCCGGACGGTGCGGTAGGCGGTCACGTCGTCGCACTCCCAACCGAGGTCGACCAGGCCGGCGATGAGGTTCTCGGTGGCGATGTCTGCACGCGGGAGGAAGACCCGGTTGATCGGGTCGAGGTCCTCGTCGTACTCCGGCCACACCTCGAGCAGGCCGGCGGCCGACTGGTTGTCGGTGTTCGGCACCAGGTCGGGGCGCAGGCCCCAGGCCTCGAGCGCCTGCCCGGTCTTCTCGCCGACGGCGGCGATCTTCAGACCGGAGAAGGCACGGCAGTCCAGGCCGTACTCGTCGAACTTCTCGCGTACGGCGCGCACCGCGTTGATCGAGGTGAAGGCGATCCAGTTGTAGCGGCCCTCGACCAGACCGCGTACGGCCTTGTCCATCTGCTGCGGGTTGCGCGGCGGCTCGACGGAGATCGTCGGGACCTCCTCGGGCACGGCGCCGAAGCCCTTCAGCTTCAGCGACAGCGCAGGAGCCTGCTCCTTGGTGCGGGGCACCAGCACGCGCCAGCCGAAGAGCGGCTTCGTCTCGAACCACGAGAGCGTCTCACGCAAGTTGACCACCTTGCCGATCACCACGATCGCCGGCGGCGCCATCCGTGCGGCACGGGCGTCGACGGCGATGTTCTCCAGCGTCGACTCTACCGTCGTCTGCTCGGTCGTGGTGCCGACGCGGGTGATTGCGACCGGGGTCTTGGCCGGGCGGCCCGCGGCGACGAGCTCCTTGGCGATGTCGCCGATCATGCCGACACCGGAGAGGAGGACGAGCGTGCGGTTGTCCGCGTACTGGCTCCAGTCGATCTTCTCGTTGCAGGTCACGACCGCGACCTCTTGGTGGTCCTTGGTCGTCAGCGGGATGCCGGCATACGCCGGAACGGCCGACACCGACGAGACGCCGGGGACGATCTCGAAGCCGATGCCCGCCTTGGCGCAGGACTGCGCCTCCTCGGGGCCGGAGGCGTAGAGGAAGGGGTCGCCAGTCATCAGGCGCACGACGCGCTTGCCCAGCTTCGCCTGCTTGACGACGGCCTTGGCACGGGCGGCGTTGGCCAGGGGCTGGCCGTCGGTGCCGAACCCGCCGTCGATGAACTCTGGTCCAACCGGTTCCGGGCCCTCCTTGGGCAGAGTTTCGCCCTCGGTCGGCTCGACCGGCTCGGGGATGCCGAGAACGCCGCGCACCATCGAAGCGTGCTCGGGGGCCTCGGTCACGACAACATCGGCCTGCTTCAACAGGTCGATCGCCCGTACCGTCAGCAGCTCAGGGTCACCAGGACCGCTGCCGACGAAGGACACCCAGCCCAGTGGGATGGCCGAGCTGTGCTCGGCCGTCTGCTCGGTGGTCTTTGCTCGGGTCATGCGTTGTGCACCTTGTCCTGCTCGGGAGCGGTCTGGGGGGAACCGCCCGTGTCCATGACAGCCTGGCCGGGGTCAGTGGTGGGGTCGTCGGTCAGGTCTGCTGCACCCTCGGCGAGCATCTCCTCGGCGAGCCGGCGCCCGACGCCTACGGCGTCGTCGAGCGGCCCGGATGCGGAGAGTCGGATCGAGAGCGAGCCATCGAGTGAGAGCGCAACTGCCCGCACCCACAGCTCTGGTCCTTCCTCACCCTCAACCACGTCGGCGAGGGTCCCGATGGGCGCGGCACAGCCACCTTCGAGGGTGGCGAGCACCGCGCGTTCCGCCTCGACGGCCGCTCGGGTGGGCGAGTCGTCGAGGGAAGCCAGAATCTTGCGTACGTCGGCATCGGCGTCGCCCGCGCGGCACTCGACCGCCAGGGCTCCCTGACCAGGAGCGGGCAGCACCTGGATCGGGTCGAGAACCTCGGTGACCTCGTCGAGCCGGTCGATGCGGGCCAGGCCGGCGCGCGCGAGCACGACAGCGTCGAACTCGCCCGAGCGGACCTTGCCGATGCGGGTGTCCACGTTGCCGCGGATGCCGTCCAGCTCCAGGCCGAGGCCGAGGGCCTTGATCTGGGCGACGCGTCGCGGCGAGCCGGTGCCGACCCGCGAGCCCGGCGGGAGCTCGCCGAGGGTCAGGCCGTCGCGGGCGACGATCACGTCGCGCGGGTCCTCGCGCGGCAGGATCGCGAGCAGCTCGATGCCGTCCTCGGGATAGGTCGGCAGGTCCTTGAGGGAGTGGACCGCGAGGTCGATCTCCTTGGCGTGGAGGGCGTCGCGCAGCGCGCTGACGAAGACTCCCGTCGAGTTCGAGCTGGTCAGCGGGGTGTTCGCCGCCTGGGTGCGGTCGCCGTCGGAGACGATCTCGACCAGCTCGACGATGTGGCCCTGGGCGCGGAGCATCTCCGCGACGAGGGTCGACTGGGTGACGGCGAGCTGGGAACGGCGGGTGCCGAGGCGAAGGGTTCTCATGAGTGGTCTCCTGGGACGTCGGCCCGGGTCACCGCGGAGACGGCCTCGGGGTCGAGCGCGAAGAGCTCGGCGAGCGCAGCGGCGTAGGACACCGCACCGGTCTCGTTGGCGAGCTCCTTGACCCGGACGGTCGGCTCGTGGAGCAGCTTGTCGGCCACGCGGCGTACGGTCCGGAGGACCTCGGCACGAGTGACCTCGTCGAGGCCGGGAAGCTTGTTGTCGAGGCGTTCCATCTCGGCCGCGACGACGCCGGTGGCCATGCTTCGCAGCGCGACCACCGTCGGGGTCACCGCGGACTGGCGACGAGCGCTCAGGAACGCCGCGACCTCCTGGGTGACGATGTCGCGGACCGCGAGCACCTCCTTGCCGGCGGGCGAGGCGTGCAGCTCGTCGGCGAGGGCGGCCAGGTCGATCAGGGTGGCCCCGGGGAGCGACCCCGCGGCGGGGTCGATGTCGTGGGGCAGGGCCAGGTCGATCAGCGCGATCGGGCGGCTGCTGCGGTCACCGACCATGTCCGCCGGGACGAGCAGCCCGCTGGCGCCCGCGCAGGTGATCACGATGTCGGCGGCCGCGACCTCCGCGGCCAGCTCGTCGAGCGCGGCGGAACGCGCGGAGTACTCCTTGGCGAGGCGCTCGGCGTTGGCCGTGGTGCGGTTGACCACGACGACGTCGGCGGCCCCCAGCCGGGAGACGGTCGCGGTGGCCAGCCCGGCCATCGCACCGGCGCCGACGACGGCGACCCGCTTGCCGCCTACGTCACCCACGGCTCGCGCGGCGCGGTCCAGCGACGCGGTCACCAGCGACGGGGCGGCCTGGTCGATGCCGGTCTCAGCACGCGAGCGCTTGCCGACCCGCAGCGCCTGCTGGAACAGGCTGTTGAGCGCCGGTCCGACCGTGCCCATCTCCTGGCCGAGCTGCAGGGCCGCACGGGCCTGCCCGAGGATCTGGCCCTCGCCGACTGCCATCGAGTCGAGCCCGGCGGCCACCTTGAACAGGTGGGAGACGGCACCGTCGTCGTAGTGGACGTAGAGATGCGGCAGCATCGTCTCGAGCGTCTGACCGGCGCCCTCGATGATGCGGCGGGAGAGCTCCTCGACAGAGCCGTGGAAGCGCTCGACCTCGGTGTAGATCTCGAGCCGGTTGCAGGTCGCGATGACCGCAGCCTCGCTGACGTGTTCACAACCTGCCACGTCGGTGAGGAGCTTCTGCAGGCCGTCCGCGTCCACCGCCGCCGCCTCGAGCAGCGAGACCGGCGCGGAGTTATGTGAGATGCCGACAACAAGGACACTCATGCCCTGATCCCTTCCTCGGAACCATTGTCCACCGTCCCGTCAGCTTCTGCAGCCTTGCGCGACTCGTGATACGCCAGGATCTGCAGCTCGATCGAGAGATCGACCTTGCGTACGTCGACACCCGGCGGCACGTTCAGGACGGCGGGCGCGAAGTTGAGGATGCTGCTGATGCCGGCCGCGACCATCGCGTCGGCGACGTCCTGGGCCGCGGTCGCCGGCACCGAGATGACTCCGATCGAGACCTGCTCGGCGGCGACGATCCGGGCCAGGTCGGCGAACGGCCGGACCTCGAGCCCGGCGACCGTCTGGCCCTGCATCGGCGCGGCCGCGTCCAGGAGCGCGACGGTGCGGAAGCCGCGGCTGCTGAAACCGGAGAAGTTGGCGAGCGCCTGACCCAGGTTTCCGATACCGACGATGATGACCGGCCAGTCGTGGGTCACGCCGATCTCGCGGGCGATCTGGTAGCTCAGGTAGTCGACGTCGTAGCCGACCCCACGCGTGCCGTAGGAGCCCAGGTAGGAGAGGTCCTTGCGCAGCTTGGCCGAGTTCACCCCGGCGGCCGTCGCGAGCTCCTCGGAGGAGCAGGACGCGATGTTGCGCTCAGCGAGCGAGGTCAGGGCCCGGAGGTAGACCGGAAGCCGGGCGACTGTCGCCTCGGGGATGTCCCGGTGGGGGTCTGAGGCACCGCTGCCCTCGCCCGTATTCGTACTCCGTGCCGTCACGCTCTGCTCTTTCAATGCCGGCGCCACAGACGGGGGCTTTTTAGCCCGGGATCGCCCTGCGGCTCAGCCACCATACGGAGTTTGTGACCGCGAGAACAAACTCGCAGACCGTCGGCTAGCACACGTGTTTGCGGAGTTGTCAGAGGGGGGTTGTTCAGGGTAATGGGCCGATCGACAGTTATTCTGGGGAGCGCGCGAGCGCTGCCCTCAGCCGCTCCTCGGAGACGCGCCAGAAGTCGTGCTGCTTCCCGTCGACGTACGTCACCGGCACCTCGTTCGTGAACCGCTCCCGCAGCTCCTCGTCCGCGTCGATGTCGACCTCGGTGTAGTCGTCCCCGACCACCTTCTCGAGGACCAGCCGGGCCTCGTCGCACAGATGGCAGCCCTGACGGGAGTAAAAGGTCACACGGGGTTCCATCCGACCATCTTGACACCTGGGCCCCTTCACGGCGTCCGGACCACTACTGTTGGCGAAATGAGCAGCGCCAGCGACCGCCGCCGTGCCGAACTGCGGCGAAAAGACCTCAAACGCCGCTCGGCTCTCGCCGGCGAGGCATCGGCCGCGGCCGCGGAGATCGAGGCCTGGCTCTATCCGACGACCGGAGACCCGACGGCGGCAGCGTTCTTCGACGTGGACAACACGATCATGCAGGGCGCGACGATCTTCCATCTGGCCCGCGGCCTGCACCGGCGCAAGTTCTTCCGGACCCGGGACATCGCCTCGGCGGCGTACAAGCAGGCCTATTTCCGGGTGGCCGGGGTCGAGGACCCCGCCCACATGGAGTCGGCGCGCTCCTCGGCCCTGTCGTTCATCCGCGGCCATCGCGCCGAGGAGGTCGAGAGCCTGATGGAGGAGATCTTCGAGGAGGGCATGGCCCACCGGATCTGGCCCGGCACCCGGGCGCTGGCGCAGACCCATATCGACCAAGGTCAGCGGGTGTGGCTGGTGACCGCGGCGCCCGTCGAGGCCGCCCGGGTCATCGCCCGGCGGCTCGGGCTCACCGGCGCCCTCGGGACGGTGGCGGCCACCGAGGACGGCGTCTACACCGGCGAGCTGGTCGGGGAGATGCTCCACGGGCCGGCCAAGGCGGAGGCGGTCAAGGCGATCGCCGCCCGGGAAGACCTCGACCTCTCTCGCTGTGCCGCCTACTCGGACTCCTACAACGACCTGCCGATGCTCTCGCTGGTCGGTCATCCGTGTGCGATCAACCCGGACGCGCGCCTACGCGCCCACGCGCGCGAGAAGGGCTGGCCGATCCGTGACTACCGCACCGGGCGCAAGGCGGCTAGGGCCGGCGTGGTCACCGCGGCGCTGGGCGGTGCGGCCACCGGTGCGATCGCGGTGGCGATCGCGCTCCGCGGACGGCGCGAGTGATTCGTGCCGTTGGCGAGGTGCATGCAGTGACGGGTATTCGCCGCCCTGTCGGAAAAATGCCACCACACGCCGACGCAACTTCGGCTCGGGACCTGACATCGGGATGCCCTAACCCGTAAGGTTGGGCTCGCTCAGGGGGAGTCTTCGGGAGGGACCCACATGTCGCGCCGCGCCAATGACGTCCATCGTCGCTTGGATGCACTTCGCGCTGCGGTCGAGCTCTTGATGAACGAGGGCTACGAACCCGCGTACGCCGGCGTGGCCGGTGCGTCCGGCCCGCTCGCCGAGCCCGAGCGTCGCGGCTCGGGTGGCACCCACGAGTCCACACCCCGCTCCGACAACGAGCCGGACGACGACACCGAGCTCGCCGCCTCCTCGGAGGAGAGCGAGGCCGACCGCACCCGGCTGATCGCGCTGGTCGAGCTCGCCCGCAAGGGCGACAAGGAGGCGTTCGGCCTCCTCTACGACCACTACAACGGTGCTGTCTACCGCTTCCTCTTCTACCGGACCCGCTCCACCCAGGTCGCCGAGGACCTGACCTCGGAGACGTTCTTCCGGGCACTCCGCTCGATGACCGGCTTCCGCTGGCAGGGCAAGGACTTCGGCGCCTGGCTGATGACCATCGCGCGCAACCTGGCCACCGACCACTTCAAGGCGGGACGTACGCGCCTGGAGATGACCACCGAGGACATGGGTCAGCACGACTCCTCCTCGGACGGGCCCGAGAAGATCGTGATGGCGGGGATCACCAACGAGATGCTGCTCGGCGCTCTCTCCAAGCTCCCCGACGAACAACGCGACTGCATCATCATGCGTTTCCTCCAAGGGCTGTCGATCGCGGAGACAGCGGCTATCCTCGGGCGCAGCGACGGAGCCGTGAAACAGCTCCAGCTGCGCGGGATCCGCAATCTCGCCAAGCAGATGCCTGACGGGATCCGCTGATGACTGTGTTCCGCACCACCTTGAATGCTCGACCGGTTGCCGTAACCCGCGGCCGGGGCGACTCGTTGTCCGACATGGCTGCACCTTGCGCGCAGCTGTTTCGACGAATCCCTGTCTGCCGATACCGAGTAGGAACCCCCCGATGAGCCCGGCGTTCCCGGCGCGAAAGCGTGCCGACGAGTTCGACCGAATGGTCGCGGCCACTGCCGCGACGGATCGGCGTGCCTCGCACTCTGCCGACGAGCTTCGTGATCTGGCAGTCTTCGCTTCGTCGCTCTCCACCCTCAGCGACTCAGCCGTCCCCAGTCGCGACTTCTCCGTCTCCCTGCGCGAGCGCCTCATGGCTGCCGCCGACACCGAGCTCGTGCCCGCGCCGCGCACCGAGAAGACCGTCGAGCGCAAGCTCACCGTCGGTCCCGTGCGCAGGCCGCGCCGGCAGCGCAATCTGGCCGTCGCCCTCGCCGCGATGGCGATCGTCGGCGGCACCGCGGGTGCCGCGGCCGCATCCCAGACCGCTCTGCCCGGTGACTCGCTCTACCCGGTCAAGCGGGCCGTGGAGAACGTCTCGGCCGGCTTCACCGTCAGCACCCAGGCCCGCGGCAACCGGATCCTCGAGGACGCCGGCACCCGCCTGCGCGAGGCCAAGTCGCTCGTCGCCGACGCGCCGATGACCGACTCCGAGCGGGTCACCACGACGCTCGAGACCTTCTCGCGACAGGCCGCCCACGGCTCCGACCTGCTGATCAGCGACTTCGAGCAGTCCCAGGACAACGACTCGCTCGCCCAGCTGCGTACGTTCGCGGCCGATGGCGTCGAGGAGCTGGCCGAGCTGAGCCCGAAGGTGCCCGAGCGGGCCGAGCCGGCCGTCTCCGACGCCGCGCAGACCCTCGTGCTGATCGACCAGGCCGCCGCCCAGCTCTGCCCCACCTGCGAGGGTGGCATCACCGAGCTTCCCGCGACGCTGGTCTCCAGCCTCACCTCCGACATCGACGGGCTGCTTCCGGCCGACACCGTCGTCGAGGCCGAGGCGCTGCCGCCGCTCACCCAGGACGACAACGCCCTCGACCTGCCCTCCATCGACCCCGACAAGATCGGTCCCGGCTCGGTGACCGACCCGAAGGGCGAGAAGGACGAGGCGGAGGAGCCCTCCGCGGAACCGGATGAGGACGGCAGCATCCTGCCGAGCCCCAGCAACCCCTCCGACGGCGATCCCTCCGAGGACCCGGACACCGACCCCGACACCGTGACGGACCCCGTCACCGGTCTGGTCACCGGCGTCACCGGCCTGGTCGGCGACGTGCTCGCCGGCGCCACCGGCCTCCTCACCCCGTAATCGCCGAGGCGTCACGTACGTCGACCGAAGTGTCACGTACGTCGATCGAAGCGTCAGGTACGTCGGCCGAAGCGTCACTGCCGTCGGTCGAAGCGTCAGGTATGTCCGCCGAAGCGTCACGCGCGTCGGTCGAGGCGTCACCTACGCCGATCGAGGCGGTATGCGTGACGCCTCGGGCGACCGGGCTGACGCCTCGAGCGACGGCGGTGACCTCTCGGCCGACCAGGCTGACGTCTCGACCGACGCGAGTGACGCCTCGACCGACGCGAGTGACGTCTCGGCCGACGGGGGCGACGCCTCGGCCGGGGTGGGTCAGCCGAAGACGGAGGCGCGCTCGCCCAGCAGGCGGTAGAGGGTCTGCTGGATCGTCTCGCGAACCTGGTCGGTGACGTTGAAGACGAGCATCGGGTCGTCGGCCTCCGTGGCGTCGTACGCATCGGTGCGGATCGGCTCGCCGAACTCGATCAGCCACTTCGACGGGAGCGGGATGAGACCCAGCGGCCCGAGCAGCGGGAAGAACGGCGTGATCGGCAGATAGGGCACGCCGATGACCTTGGCGAGAGCCGGGATGTTGCCGACCAGCGGATAGATCTCCTCGGCCCCGACGACGGAGAGCGGCACGATCGGGACGCCGGTGCGCAGCGCGGAGGAGACGAAGCCGCCGCGCCCGAAGCGCTGGAGCTTGTAGCGCTCGCTGTAGGGCTTGCCGATGCCCTTGAAGCCCTCGGGCCAGACACCGACCAGCTCGCCGTTGCGCAGCATGCGCTCGGCGTCCTCACTGCAGGCCAGCGTCGCGCCGGCCTTGCGGGCGATGTTGCCGACGATCGGCATCCGGAAGACGAGGTCGGCCCCGAGCGGGCGCAGGTCACGCCCGAGCTCGTCGTGGATCGAGACCATCGTCATCAGGCCGTCCATCGGGATGGTGCCGGAGTGGTTGGAGACGATCAGGGCGCCGCCGTCGGTCGGGATGTTCTCGATGCCGCGCACCTCGACCCGGAACCACTTCTCCTTGATCGGCCGCAGCACGGCCAGCATGAAGCGTTGGGTGAGCTCGCGGTCGAAGCCGTATTCGTCGACGGAGTATTCGCCCGAGATCCGGCGGCGCAGGAACACGATGAACCGAGCGAGCTGCTCCTCCCACTCGGTTCCGAAGACCTCTTTGGCGGCGATCTCCAGAGCCGCGGCCCAGTCGGCCGCCGGGATCGCCCGCAGCGGGTGGCGCTCGCGCGCCGTGGTTCCGGTGAAACCCTGGGCGGCGGACTCAGTCACCGGGCGCTCCTGTCAGTCGGCTCTCCAAGGCGGCCAGCGCACGGTCGGCACGGTTCACGGACGGCATCACGCTGTCCGCAAAGTCTACGACCGTGCCTTCGGTCGTGTATCGAGGTTCGAAGCCCAGCAGGGAGCGCATCCGCGTGGTGTCGACGCCGCGACCGTAGGTCAGCAGCGCCCTCAGCTCGGCGGGATACTCGCCGCCGCCGAACCTCGCCAGGCCGAACATGGGCTCGGGGATCGGCACGGTGACCCGTTGCAGCCGTCGCGCGACCTGCGAATGGGTCAGCACACCGTCGCCGGCGACGTTGAACGTCCCGGGGACCCCGGTGCGTACGGCATGCTCGAGGACGCCGTAGAGGTCCTGCTCGTGAAGAAACTGAAGGCGTGGGTCGAAGCCGAGCACGTTCGGTACGACCGATCGCCGGAAGTGGGCCGCGATCGGGCTGACCACGCTCGGCCCGAGGACGTTGGCGCAGCGCAGGACCGTGACGGCGATGTCCGGGCGACGACGGGCGAAGCCACGTACGTAGGACTCGACGTCGGCCGCGTCGCGGGCATAGCCGGAGGACGGGGTGCGCCGCGGCTCCATCGACTCGGTGAACATCGCCGGGTCGCGGCTGCTCGCCCCGTAGACCTGGGTCGTCGACTTCACCACGACCTGACGCAGGGACGGCGCGGTCTGGCAGGCCGCGAGGAGCTGCATCGTCCCGATGACGTTGAGCTCCTTCATCGTCGAACGACCCCCGGTGGTGCCGGGGGTCGCGATGACGCTGAGGTGGACGACGGTGTCGACCTCCTCCTTGGCGACCACCTTGGCGATCACCGGGTTGCGGATGTCGGCTCGGACGAATCCGACTTTGCCGATGTCGCCGCGAGGCGGTGCGACATCGACGCCGATCACTCGCTCGACGTTCGGGTGGCGGGCGGCAGCGCGCGCAAAACGGCGCCCGAGGTCACGCGAGACCCCGGTGACCAGGAGGACCCGACCGGGCCCAGAGCGTTCCGCCACCTACGCCACGAACGTCACTTGCCGAGCTTGCGGCGCTGGACGCGAGTCTTCTTGAGCAGCTTGCGGTGCTTCTTCTTCGCCATGCGCTTGCGACGCTTCTTGATGACAGAACCCACGGGGAACCCTTCACGATCGTTGCAGAGAATGCCGGCCCGGTGCCGACGCGGCCACTCACCGCAGCGCGCGGCAAACAGACCTAGGGGGTAAGACTAACCAAGCCAGGGCATCCGAGGAGAATCGGTGACCGGTGTTGCCCCCGCGCCCCAGCTGCTCGGGCGCGGGGTCCGACAACTAGCCCGCGTTGTAGAACGAGCTCTTGAGGTATTCGTTCGCGTCGTCCTCCCGAACCCGGAAGGAACGACCGACACGCACCGCAGGCAACTCGCCCGAATGAACCAACCGGTAGACCGTCATCTTGGATACGCGCATCATCGACGCAACCTCGGCAACGGTCAGGAACTTGCTGTCAGAGATGTCTCCAGAAGGAGTAACCATCTGCTTCCACCGTTCTCTCTCGAGTGATCGCGACGCCAGCGGCTTCCCCACCTCTGGTCCAAAACGCGATCCCAAAGTGAGAATAGGGCCTGATGTGACTGATGGGGAAGGGGACACCCCTGAGAATCTCACATACCATCGGCGTGTCGAGTTGCATTTGGGCGCGACGAACTGCGGTTTCTAGACCGTCCCGAAACTAGGTGACCGGGCTACGGCATCGGGTCGAGCCCGTGCAGCGGGAACACCGCTGTGCGAGTCGCGTGGACCTGCCGGTCCAGCCACGTGCCGGGGTCGTATCCGCTCCCCCAGTCGCGGTAGGCCGGTTCACGTCCGTCCGTCATGCGCAACGGCGCAACCCTCCCGAGGCGCGTCTGCACGTGCTCGCGCCAGCCACCTGGCACGTCGAGCGTCGGCTCCAAGGGATTCCCCGACACTAGCGCAAGAAGGTGGGTCCATGCGCGTGGCACGACGTCGACGACCGCGTACCCACCGCCGCCGAACGCCACCCATTTGCCCGCGCACACCTCGTGCGCGAGCTCGTGGAGCGCGACGTACGCCGCCCGCTGGCCGTCCACGCTCAGCGCCAGGTCGGCGAGGGGGTCGTCGGTGTGCGAGTCGCAGCCCTGCTGGGTCACCAGGATCTCCGGCTGGAACTCACGGACCAGGTCGGGCACGACGGCATGGAAGGCGCGCAGCCAGCCGTGGTCGGCCGTGCCGGGCGGCAGCGCTACGTTGACCGCGGTGCCCTCGGCTTCCGGCCCGCCGATCTCCTCGGCGAAGCCCGTGCCGGGGAAGAGCAGCTGGCCGGTCTCGTGGATCGAGACGGTCAGGACGCGCGGGTCGTTCCAGAAGGCCCGCTCCACGCCGTCCCCGTGATGCACGTCCACGTCGACGTAGGCGACCTTCTTCACACCCTGGTCGAGGAGCCACTGGATGCCGGCGGCGACGTCGTTGTAGATGCAGAACCCGGCAGCACGCCCGCGCATCGCGTGGTGGAGGCCACCCATGATGTTGGCGCTGTGCAGGCTCTCACCGGAGTAGACCTGGCGGCAGGCCTCGATGCTCGCGCCGACGATGTGGGCGCTGGCGTCGTGGATGTGGGCGAAGACCGGGTCGTCCTCGGTGCCGAGGCCGTGGGCGAGGTCCGACTCGCCGCTTCGGCAGGCCTTGATGACCGCCTCGATGTAGCTCTCGTCGTGGATGGTGAGCAGCTGCTCCGGGGTGCCCATCGGCGCCTCGACGACCTTCAGATGGTCGAGCACGCCGAGCTCGTCGGCCAGGCGCATCGTCAGGTCCACCCGGATCGGCGCCATCGGGTGGGTCGGGCCGAAGTCGTAGTCGGCGAGGCTCTCATCGAAGACGACCGTCGAGTGCCCCTGGCAGGTGGTCGGCCCTGTGGTCGGCACTGTGGTCGGCGGTGTCGTCATGGGCCACACGGTATCCGTGAGGTGTGCAACACTGGAGAGGTGTTCAGCATTCGTTCCACCCAGTGGTGGTCCGCCTCCTAGGCGGTCCATCCGATTGTTGAGCACTCACATCAGGCCGCCCGCGGGCGGCCTTTTCTTGTTCGATCGTCGCTGACCCGTGGGCCTCACCACCCGAAAGGTCCACCATGACCCGGCGACTCTCCCTCATCACTCCCTCCGGACGACTCACCCTCGGCAACCTGCTCGGCGCACTGCGGCCGATGGCTGCCGCGGCCGACTCGGACGCCTTCTACGGGCTCTCCGACCTGCACGCGCTGACGCTGCCGCACGAACCGTCGGTGCTGCGTACTCGAACGGAGGAGATGGCCCTCCTCCTGATGGCGTCCGGGCTCGAACCGGCCACGTTGTTCATCCAGTCCCACGTCCCCGCGCATCGCTCGCTCGGCTATCTGCTCGAGTGCGTCGCACATACCGGCGAGCTGGGCCGGATGATCCAGTTCAAGGAGAAGTCGCGCCGGGTCGGGGCCTCGGTGCGCGCCTCGCTCTTCACCTATCCGGTGCTGATGGCGGCCGACATCCTGCTGTACGGGGCGACCGAGGTGCCCGTCGGTGACGACCAGCGCCAGCACGTCGAGCTCGCCCGCGACATCGCGATCCGGTTCAACACGACGTACGGCCGGGTCTTCTCGGTGCCCCAGGCGGTGCACCCCGAGGCCGGGGCTCGGATCATGGACCTGGCCGATCCGACGAGCAAGATGTCGAAGTCGGCCGGCGACGAGCATCCCGGCTCGATCTTCCTGCTCGACGATGCCGATGTCGTACGCCGCAAGGTGGCTCGCGCGGTCACCGACTCCGCGGGGGACGTCTCGCGTGATCCCGAACGGCCCGGGGTCACCAACCTGATCGACATCCTCGAGGCCTGCGGCGGATCTGCTGCTGGGTTGTCCGGCTACGGCGAGCTGAAGTCCGCCGTCACCGACGCGGTCGTCGCTGAGCTCGAGCCGATCCAGAAGCGCTACCGTGAGCTCGCCGCCGACCGGGCGTACGTCACGAAGGTCTACGCAGCGGGGGCCGCACGGTGTCGGGAGGTGACTGCTCCCGTCCTAGCCGCGGCGGAGGCGGCGATCGGTCTGGCCTGAGGTTCCTTCATCGAGGTATGCAGGCGAAGGAACACATCCCTCGCGGAGTTCCGCTCGGGATGTGTCCCTTGCACTGCATACCTTGATGGAGGAACGCGCTCAGATCCGCACGTCCGCCAACTCACCGACCCGCGCACCCTGCGGCCGCAGGTAGACCACGAAGGTGACCAGGGCGCAGATGGCGTAGAAGACGGTGAAGGCGACGAACGCCGACTTCGTGGCGTCTAGGGGGTTGTCGACCCAGGGGCTGTTGAAGGCGATCGGGATGAGGAAGCCACCGATCGCACCGACGGCGCCGATGATGCCGACGGCCGCGGAGGACTTCTTGGTCGCGCCGACGAGCGCGACGTCCCGATCGGCGGTGCCCGGCGTGGTGGCCATCTCGGCCTCGCGGCGGAAGATCGACGGGATCATCTTGTACGTCGACCCGTTGCCGATGCCGGTCGAGGCGAAGACCAGCATGAAGAAGCCCAGGAAGGCCGGGAACCATGCCTGGTTCGCCTCCGCGATCGCGGGCGAGGCATCCGGGTTCGGGGTGAGCTGCATCAGCGTCCACAGCACCGCCAGGGTGAAGACGACCAGTCCGATGAACGCACCGAGCGTCACCTTCGCGCCGCCCCAGCGGTCGGCCAGCCAGCCGCCGAACGGCCGGGTCGCGGAGCCGATCAGCGCACCGAGGAAGGCGAAGTAGGCGAAGTAGATGCCGGTCCCGAGCGGCGCGGGCTCGGGCACCCAGAAGTTCAGCTTGATCAGCAGCGGCATCGCGGCGGAGTAGCCGATGAAGGAGCCGAAGGTGCCGATGTAGAGGAACGACATGATCCAGGTCTGCTTCGACTTCACCACCGAGAGCTGCTCACGCACGGACGACTTCGCGGAGCTGATGTTGTCCATGAAGAAGAAGGCCGCGAGGATCGCGATGACGGCCAGTGCCGCATAGACGAACGCCGCTCGCTCCAGGTGGATGCCACCGGACGAGGCCTTGACCAGCCCGAAGATGCCCGCACCGCCGACGATGACCGGCAGCAGGAACTGGATGAGGGCGACGCCGAGATTGCCGCCGGCGGCGTTGAGGCCGAGTGCCGCACCCTTCTTCGAGGCCGGGTAGAAGAAGTTGATGTTGGCCATCGAGGAGGCGAAGTTCCCGCCGCCGAGGCCGGCGGTGGCGGCGATGACGCAGAAGACCCAGTAGGGGGTGGACGGCTGGGTGACGGCGTACGCGAAGCCGAGGGTCGGCACGAGCAGCAGCGCGGCCGACATCATCGTCCAGTTGCGGCCGCCGAACTTCGGCACCGCGAGGGTGTAGGGCACCCGCAGCAGCGAGCCGACCAGGTTCGGGATGGCGATCAGGAAGAACAGCTGGCTCGGGGTGAAGTCGAAGCCCTGGGCGACCAGGAAGGCCGAGGAGACCGACCAGATCAACCAGACCGAGAAGCCGAGGTGCTCGGCGAAGATCGACCAGATCAGGTTGCGGCGGGCGGTCTTCGCCCCGGTCTCCTCCCAGAAGGTGGCGTCCTCGGGACGCCAGTCGTCGATCCAGTGGCGGCGGCTCATGGTGGGCTCCTCTGTTGCGGCAGTCGGCGAGATACCACCCACGATCGCCAGCCCAGGTTTCAGCAGCCGCCAACCCTCGCGTGCGAGCCCGTCAACTTCCTCTCACGGCCTCACAGGGCTCACAACCTCACTTCCGCCGCCGATGGAAGGCAAAGGTCCTTTACCCAAACCGGGCGATTCGATCGCCACCAGGGGTAATGAGACTGAAAAACGACCGGCGACGACGCGGTCGCCGGTCGGGACAGACAACACAAGGGGGACACACAATGTCCAGACTTCCAAGGTGTCTGACGGCGGCTGTCGCACTGATCCTCGGCGCGGCGCTCATCGCCACCACCCCACCAGCACAGGCCCATTCCAAACCTCGGCTGCCCAAGGGCGTACTCGCATCCGGTCTGCTCAGCCCGCTCAGCGCGGCGGTGGACCATGACGGCACGGCGTACGTCTCCTCGAACTTCGCCGGGCAGATCCTGAAGGTCCGGCCGGGCAAGAAGGCCAAGGTGATCTACACCGACCCCAACGGCTACGAGGTCGGCGGGCTCTCGGTCCACGACGGCGTGGTGACCTTCGTCGTCACCCGGTCCAACCGCGAGACCTTCGAGAACACGGGCAGCTGGCTGAAGCGGCTCTACCCCTCGGGCAAGGTCAAGACAGTCGCCGACCTGCACGCCTACGAGACGAAGCGAAACCCCGACGGCCGTACGTCCTACGGGTTCCGCGACGGCGACACCGACTGCAACGCGAAGTGGCCGGCCGAGATCGGCGCGCCTGCGGCCTACAAGGGCGGCATCGACTCGCACCCGTACGCCACGGCCCTCCAGCACGGCCGCACCTACGTCGCGGACGCCGGCGGCAACAGCATCCTGTCGGTCTCCTCGCACGGTCACATCCGGACCGTCGCGACCCTGCCGGGGATCCCGTACACGTTCACCCCGGAGGTCGTCGCCGGCTTCGGGCTCGACGAGTGCTTCGTCGGCCGGACCTACTACTTCGAGGGAGTCCCGACCGACGTCGAGACCAGTCACCACGGACGTCTCTACGTGTCCAGCCTGCCGGGCGGACCGGAGGGTCCTGAGCTCGGTCCGCGTGGCAGCGTCTTCAAGATCGACGCCAGGACGGGACACAAGAAGCAGGTCGCCCAGGGCTTCCTCGGCGCCACCGGCGTCGCGGTGAGTCCGCACGGCACGATCTACGTGGCCGAGATGTTCGGCAACAAGATCACCGCCGTACGTCACGGCCACCGCTGGACCAAGGCGGAGAAGCCCACTCCCGGAGCGGTGGAGTGGACCAGGTGGGGAGTCGTCGCCACGATCGACGTCCTCTCCGGTACCGACGGCACCTCGCCGCCGGCCGGAAAGCTGGTCAACCTCGGATGATTGGACGACGCGGCGGGCGACCAGGCGCCCGCCGCGTACGTCTTCTCTCGTGATCCTCAGCCGAGGTAGCGCTCCCACGGGCCGGTGATGGCCAGGGTGTAGCCGGGGTCCTGCATGTTGACGAAGAGGACCTTGCCGTCGGGCGAGAAGCACGGGCCGCAGAACTCGGAGTCGTTCAGGTCGTTGCGGGCGATGGCGTACGCCGGGCCGCCCGGGAACGCGCCGAGCACGTGCGAGGCGCCGGTGCCGTCCTCGGCGAGCACCAGCGAGCCCCAGGGGGTGACGGTGACGTTGTCGGGGCCGTCGAAGGTGAGGTCGGTGTACTTCGGCGCCGGGGCATCGTCCTCGGACTGCGTCTGGTGCGGGAAGTACGTCACCAGCTGGATGGTCTCGGCCGCGTAGTCGTAGAACCAGACCATGCCGTCGTGCGGGCTCGCGTCCGCGGGGAGGTCGGTGTCCTCCCAGGCGTAGGAGTTGACCACGTAGACACCCTCGTCGGTGCCCCACACGCCCTCGAACTTGCGCCCCCGGGTGACCTCGCCGTCGGCGAACTGCTCCCGACAGGGAGTCGACTGGGCGTCGCGCTCGGGAACCTTCTTCCACGTCACCGGGAAGGGCTGACCCATCTGCGCGGAGGTCAGGTAGGCCACGTCGGGCAGCACCGAGCCATCAGGCAGGATGATCTGCATCGCGGCGAGCGTGCCGGCGTCGTCCGCCAGCTCGGTGAGCACGCCCGGACCGAGCCTCACCCCGGCCGGGGCGGTCCAACGGTAGAAGAGCCCGTTGGGCTCGTCGGCGTCCTCGGAGAGGAACACCTTCGTCCTGGTCCTGTCGATCGCGAGGGCCTCGTGGTCGTAGCGGCCGAAGGCCTTGATCGGGCGCGGGTCGGCTGAACCGTCGGCCCAGACCTCGAAGACGTAGCCGTGGTCCTTCTCGTAGACCCCCGTGCTGCCGTCCTCGCCCTCCCACCCCTCACCGGCGTCGTTGACGGTCTCCTCGCAGGTCAGCCAGGTCCCCCACGGCGTCGGGCCACCGGCGCAGTTGGTGGAGGTGCCGGAGATCGCGACGAACTCACCGAAGTTGGCGCCGCCCGCGTCGGTGGTGATCACGGTGCAGCCGCCGGACGGCGCGCCCGGGTCGTAGACGGTGCCCTCGACGAGCGGCACCGGTACGCCCTCGCCGGGCTCGATCTCGTGGTTCTGGATCAGCGTGTAGCGCCCGCGCCTGCCACCGAGCACCATCATCCCGTCGTGGTTGGACGGCGTCTTCTCCCCCGTCTTCAGGGTCGTCTCCCCGGCGGAGGTGACGATGGCGTACGCGAACCCCTCGGCCAGCGCGAGGATCCCCTTCGGGTCGTCCACGAGCGGCGGGAACGGCTCGCGGGCGCGCTTGCGTCCGGGGGTGCCGGGCCGCGCGGGCTTCGCCTCGGCGAGAGCGGGGACGGCACCGGCGACGGCCAGGCCGACCCCGGTCGCGGCTCCTCCGGTGAGCAGGGAGCGTCGAGTTGCGGGCATGGATTGAACTCCTCGAGCGAAGGTAGGGGATCCCGAGACAGGTCTCAGCCCTCAACCCAAGCCACTCCGCAACACCTGCGCGCGCGCCCGAGATGAACCTCAGGCGACGGCGCCATGAACGTGTGCAGCGGGCAGCCCGAGCCGCCCGCCGCACATGTCCTCGCCCCGGGCCTCAGCCGAGGTAGCGCTCCCAGGGACCGGTGATCGCCAGCGTCAGACCCGGGGACTGCATGTTGACGAAGAGCACCTTGCCGTCCGGCGAGAACGCCGGTCCGCAGAACTCGGAGTCGTTGAGCTGGTTGCGCGCGATGGCGTACGTCGGGCCGCCGGGGAACGAGCCGAGCACGTGCGAGGAGCCCGAGCCGTCCTCGGCGAGCACCAGCGAGCCCCACGGCGTGACGGTGACGTTGTCCGGGCCGTCGAAGACCAGGTCGTCGTAGGCGGGCCGATCGTTCTCCCACGCCTCGTCGTTGTGCGGGAAGTACGTCACCAGCTGGATGGTCTCGTTCTTGTAGTTGTAGAACCACACCATGCCGTCGTGCGGGACCGCGTCGGCCGGCAGGTCGGAGCTGTCCTCACCGGCGTAGGAGTTGACGACGTAGACGCCTTCGTCGGTGCCCCACACGCCCTCGAACTTCTTCCCGCGGGTCACCTCGCCGGTGGCGAACTGCTTCCGGGTCGACACCTCGCGCGCATCGCGATCGGGCACCGGGATCCAGCGGACCGGGAACGGCCGGTTGAGCTGGGTGGAGGTCAGGTAAGCCACGTCGGGAAGGATCGAGCCGTCGGGCAGGATGATCGCCATCGCACCGAGCTCGCCGGCGTCGTCGGCCAGGTCCTCCGCGATCCCGGGCCCGAGCTTGTAGCCGCGCGGCGCCTTCCAGCGGTAGAAGAGACCGTTCGGCCCGGAGGCGTCCTCGGAGAGGTAGACGTGGCGACGGTCCTCGTCGATCGCGAGCGCTTCGTGCGCGTAGCGACCGAAAGCCTTGATCGGGAGCGGCAGCCTGCGCCCGTCGGGGAAGACCTCGAAGACGTACCCGTGGTCCTTCTGATAGCCGTTCCCCGAGCGGGTCTCGGTCTCCTCGCAGGTCAGCCAGGTCCCCCACGGGGTCGGACCACCGGCGCAGTTGGTGAGCGTGCCGGAGATGCCGACGAACTCGCCGAGGTTCTCGCCGCGCGCGTTGGTGGTGATCACGGTGCAGCCGCCGGCGGCGGTCGCACCCGGGTCGTAGACCGTGCCCTCGACGTGCGGGACGCCGTACGTCGCGTTGCGGCCGAGCTCGTGGTTCTGGATCACCGTGTAGGTGCCGCGGCGGCGGCCGGCGAAGACCGCGTTGCCGTCGTGGGCTCCCGGGGTCAGCTCGCCGCTGTCGAGCTTGGAGACACCCGCGCGGGTGATGATCGTGTAGGAGAAGCCCTCGGCCAGCGCCAGGATCCCGTCGGGGTCGTCGACGAGCGGCGGGAAGGCCTCGTACGGGGTGGGCGCGTACGTCCCGGCGCCACGCCCGTTCCTGGCGGTGGCACCCGGGGTGGATTCGGCGAGCGCGGGCATGTTCCCGGCAATCGCGATCCCGACGCCGGCGGCAGCGCCGCCGGCGATCAGAGAGCGACGGGATGCAGGCATGGTGGTACTCCTCGGAGCTTGGTAGGGGATCCCGAGACAGGTCTCAGCCCCTACTCAAGCCACTCCACATCACCCGTGCGCCCGCGCGAGGTGAACGTCAGGCGGCGACGCCGTGAAACGTACGCCGGAGGCGACTCAGGCCGCTCCGAACAGGCCGGTCAGGCCGGTCCTCCGGGCGGGGCCGGAACGCCCGCTCTCCCACGCGTACCCGCACCTGCAGCACATCAGCCGCCGGCGGCCCCCCACCGAACGCGAGAGAACCCGGATCTCCTCGTCTTCGGTGCACTTGGCACACATAGCCGAAGTCATCGAGTGAACTCCTCGCACTTCTCAAGTGAACAGAATCTGTACAACTCCGCCCAGGGTGACATATGCAAGCGCTCATCCACCAGATGAGAACCTCCTGTGGATGAACTGTAAAGCGCTATTGACCAGCGTGAACGTCGTCGGCGTTGGCCACGCCGTAGGGGATGTGGACCCCGGCGATCGACCCGACCGCCTCGTCCAGGTGGGTCGTCTGGTCGTCGAAGAAGATCAGCGGGCGGAGCACCTCGAGCACACGCACCTTCTCCACGCCGCCGAGGAAGAAGGCCTCGTTGACGTGGACGTCCCAGGACTGCAGCGACCGGATCGCCCGCTCGTGTGCCGGAGCGCCGCGAGCGGTGACGAGCGCGATCCGCAGCCGCGGCTCATACTCGGGAGACTCCAGGCGGCGCTGCTCCTCGATCCGCTGGATCCGGTTGAGGTCGCGCAGCAGCGGCTGCAGCGGCCCGGGCTCGAGCGGCTCGGCCTTCCGGCTCGCCTCGTAGACCCGGTATCTCTCGATCCCCTCCTCGCGGAAGACCCGCTCGGAGCCGTCGTCGGCGAGCACACCGTCGAAGTCGAAGGCGACGACGACCGAGGGGTCGGAATCGTCGTACGTCGCCGCCGACGGCAGCACGTGACCGGCCGGGAATCCCTCGCGGTTGGCCGCGATGACGTCCTCGCGGTTGCCGCTGAGGAACAGTGACATGTCGAGCGCGCCGATGTAGCGGTGGGGCGAGCGCCCCTGGGTGAAGACGGCGCGGGTCATCGGCAGGTCGTGGTGCTCGATCGAGCGCATCACCCGCAGCCCGGTGTTGGGATCGTTGCGCGAGACCACGATGACCTCGACGAGACCGTCATCGGCGTCGGCGGCCAGGTCGTTGAGAGTCAGCAGCCGCTTGATGAACGGAAACGCGACACCTGGCCTGAGCGGGTCGTCGATGCGTTCGTCCTGGTAGCGGCGGTAGGCCTCCTCACCATGCTCGCGGAAGTACGCATCCGACTCGGTCAGATCGAAGAGCGCGCTCGACGCGATCCCGACGACCAACCGGTCACTCAGCTCATATCCCACGCTCCGCAACCTACCGCCCGGGCCCGGAACGTGATCGTTGCCAGATCAACTCAGGTCCGCCATAGTTCGCGCCAGCGTCCTCGTGGCACCGGCCACATCTCTCGGGGAGGAGCGCTGTTTTATTTTCTTCGATCCCCCTTCCCCTGGAGGAGAAGTACGTCTCATGAGCATCACACGAAGCCTGAGTCTCGCCGCCGGATCAGCTGCTCTGGCAGCACTGACCATCACCGTTCTGCCCGCGACCGCGGCCACTGGCGCCGACCCGGCGCTGGGCACCCCGAGCGTGGTCGCCGACGGCCTCAACAATCCCTACTCGCTCGTGTGGGGAGCCCGCGACAAGCTGTGGCTCACCGAGAAGAGCGGCCGGTCGGTCCTCAGCGTGGACCCCACGACCGGCGCGAAGACCACCCTGCTGGACCTCTCCACCCAGGCCGTCTCCAGCGGTCAGGACGGCGTGCTGGGCCTGGCCGTGGAACCGTCCGTCGTCAACAACGACCGCGGCTATGCGTACGTCTCGTTCACCTACGACTCCGGCCGGGCCGAGGAGTCCACGGGCGAGACCCGCCGCACCAAGATCGTCCGCTACAGCTACGACGACGCCACCAAGAAGCTGGTCAGGCCGGCCACGATCATCTCCGGGCTGCCCGGCAGCATCGACCACCAGGCAGGCCGCCTGCTGATCGGTCCCGACGGGAAGCTCTACTACTCGATCGGCGACCAGGGCACCAACCAGTACTCCCTCGCCTGCCGTCAGAACCAGGCCCAGACCCTGCCGACCGCGGCCGAGGTCGCCGCCAAGGACTGGTTCGCCTACCAGGGCAAGACCCTGCGACTGAACCGTGACGGCTCGATCCCGATCGACAACCCGACGATCGGCGGCGTACGCAGCCACATCTGGACCTACGGCCACCGCAACCCGCAGGGCTTCACCTTCACCGCCGCCGGCAAGCTCCTCGAGGCCGAGCACGGCCCGAAGACCGACGACGAGATCAACCTGCTCCGGGCGGGTGGCAACTACGGCTGGCCGAACGTCGCCGGCTACCAGGACGACGAGTCCGCCTACGTCTACGGCGACTGGAGCGCCGCCTCCCCGACGCCGTGCGCGGAGCTGACCCACTCGGACTTCGCGATCCACGAGGACGTGCCGACGTGGCAGGAGTCGGAGTTCACCGCGCGCTTCAACGAGCCGCTGGACACCTTCGGCACCTCGGTCACCTGGGACCACGACTTCACCGGCGCCCCGTGCGACGAGTCTGGCCTCTACTACATCTGCTACCCGACGATCGCGCCCTCCAGCCTGACCTACTACAAGCCCGCCACCGGCCGGGCGATGGCCGGCTGGGAGAACTCGGTGATCATGACCAGCCTCAAGGACGGCACGATCTACCGGCTGGCCCTCAACTCCACCGAGACCGACGTGTCCGCGGTCGAGCCGCTCTACACCGACCAGGACCGCTTCCGCGCCACGATCGTCAGCCCCGACGGCAAGACCGTCTACGCGATCACCGACACCGCCGGCCTCGTCCGCGGTGAGGCCGACGTCCCGACCACCGACCTCACCCACCCGGGCTCGCTCCTCGCGTTCCCGGTCAGCAACTGACGTACGTCACTGCCGTTCTCTCCCGGACCCCGGGCGCGCGCCGATAAATGGTGTGCGCCCGGGGTCCGGGCCTGTCTACCGTTGACGCCATGCAGCAGCGACCGCGCCCGTGAGCACACCAACGGGTTGTGGGGAAGCGGCTATCCCTCCTGGTTTGGGTCCAGGCGATCGCGGGTTCGAGTCCCGCCAACCCGACGACTATTGATCCGCCTGCTGGCGTGCCGGAACCGGTCGCGCGGGCGGCGACTCCCGGGTGTCGAACCGCGTGCTTGCCAGCCGCCGCTCGGCGAGGTTGACCAGGTCGAGAACGTCTCGGGCGATGTATGCCGAAGCACCTCGGTCGATTGACTTCACCTGGAGAATTCCAGCTTGGTGAAGCTCGTCCAAAGCGGCGGACGCGGCGTTGAAAGAGACCTCGAGAATGCGCGCCAAGGTCGTCGCAGTGACGACTGGCGCCTCCGGAAGTGTCATGAGCAGGCGTGCCGAGGCAGAGTCGCTGCGCGGAATCGCACGCAGTCCACGAGACATACGATGCTCGGTCTGCCTCGTGGCCCAATCACGTATGAGATCCTCGACCCGCTCCATCAGCTCCCGCGCTTCCGCGACCGCAACCATGGCGGCGTCGACGAAGACTTCCAGCCAGGCATTGATCGCCAGACTGGCCTCCTCGCTTCCCCGCGGCGCGTCGAAGCGGAACGAGGTCAGCCCGGCGACGTACCGCTCCTTGAGGGTTGCCAGAACCAGGCTGACGGGCAACACCGCCCGATCAGCCAGCCCGCGCCGAGCGAGCACTGTGTGGATGAGTGCGCGACCGACACGGCCGTTCCCGTCCGTGAACGGGTGCACCGTCTCGAACTGAGCGTGGACGATGGCTGCCTGGATCAACGGAGAATGTGCAGATCCGTTGAGGTACGCGACCAGATCAGCCATCAATTCGGGCACCCGATCGGCAGCAGGAGGAACGTAGCCCGCCCCGATCGGATTCCAGTCCGAACCACCGATCCAGTTCTGGACCGTTCGCAAACCGTGGTGCCGAGGCTCATCGGGAAGCAGAGACCGGTGGAGGTCCACGATGCTCTCGACGGTCAGTTCCTCCGCCTCCACGAGCTCAGTGGTCGAGCGGCGGACGACCGTCATGTTGTTGGCGACCAAGCGCGCCTGGTCGCTCACCCCGCGCACCGACTCCATCTGGCCGAGTTCTGCAAGCGCGACCTGTTGGGCCGATGGGGCGATCCCCTCGATCTTCGAGCTTGCAATGGCTTCAGATCGCAAGAGGAAGCGCGCGATCCCGTCCAGCCCTCCGGCCCCCGGATCGTTGAGTGCGCGAAGAGCACGCTCTGCCTGAGCTACTTTCCGCGACAGATCTCCGTTGACCGCGAGCATCATCCCGTCGACGAAGTCGGGAACGTACCGTTGGTAATGACCCGACTGGCGCGCGGATCTCGCGGGTGCCCCAAAGCTCGGCTCCCAATACGCCTCTTCCCACCCAGACATGCGACTCATCCTTCAACAGACATCTCTTCTATTGAAGTTTAGACCCATAAACCTCAATAGAAAGGGAAAGCGCTGAAGATTAGACGCGATCCGTGCGGGAAACGTCAGTCCGCGTTGGTGACGCGGAGGAACTCCTGGACGTCGAAGACGGCGCGGAAGACACCGGCGCCCTTGGGGAGCAGAGGCGCGACCTCGGCGTACGGAACGACGCGCGGGTCGGTGACCCGATGGTCGACGCCGTCGTGGACGATCGTGGCCGAGTTGGCGGCCAGCACGTTCTGGGCCCAGTCGACCTTCGAGGTGTAGGGCAGGTTGATGACGAAGCCGTCGGGGGTCGGGAACGGGGTGATCGGGGTGGCGTACTCCCGCCCGCTCGCGCGGCCGACGTGGAGGACGACGCCGTTGGTGACGCCTTCCATCCCGGCGGTCTTCAGGGCCTCGGAGGCGAATCGCTTCGAGAAGGCGCGGATGCGGTCCTGGAGCCACGGCGACTTGTTGCGCATGCCGATCACGAAGGCGGCGCCGGCGGCCGCCGCTCCGGCGGCCAGCAGACCCGGGATCACTCGACTCAGTCGCATGTCCACAACCTACCTCGCACCCGCGCAGCGGCTCGGATGACAGATAACGTGGGCGCCGTCACACTGGAGGTCTCGATAGAGCACTGGCACGGAAGGAGCGCGTGGATGCGGCCCTGGAAGCGCACTCACCTGGGCACCGAGGCCGACCGGGCGACCTTCCGCACCCTCCACAACGCATCGCTGGCGAGCCCTGCGCTGCGTGGCGGCCTGACCGTCGACAGCGCCGAGCGCGCCGCCCCTCACCTGCAGGCGCTCCTGGCCGCACCCGCGCTCGCGATCACCGACACCGACGGCCTGCTCGCTTGGGAAGGCATCGGCACCCATCACCAGGAGCACGTGACCAAGCTGGCCGAGGGGACGCTGGAGCGCGGCGCGACCAGGTTCTACGACCGGGTCGACCTGGAGTGCGGCCAGGCCGGCTGCCCGCTGCACTCGGCCGTGGTCAGCCCGCTGGTCGTCGACGACCACCTGGTCGGCACGCTGCAGGCCTACGCCCCGGACACCTCGGCGATGATGGTCCGGGCCACCGACGAGGTCGCGACGTGGGTCTCCGGTCAGCTGGAGCTCGCCGAGCTCGACGCGTCTCGGCGGCGCCTGATGGAGGCCGAGGTGCGCGCGCTGCGCGCTCAGATCAGCCCGCACTTCATCTACAACTCGCTGGGGGCGATCGCCAGCTTCGTACGCACCGATCCGGAGCGTGCGCGCGAGCTGCTGCTGGAGTTCGCGGACTTCACCCGCTACTCCTTCCGGACCCACGGCGAATACACCACGCTGTCCGAGGAGCTCCGCTCCGTGGAGCGCTACCTCCTGCTGGAGCAGGCCCGGTTCGGTGAGCGGCTCTCCGTGCGGCTCTCGGTGGCGCCCGAGGTGCTGCCGATCGCGGTCCCGTTCCTGTGCCTGCAGCCGCTGGTCGAGAACGCCGTACGCCACGGCCTGGCCGACGCCGAGACCGGCCACATCTCCATCCGGGCCGCCGACAGCGGCACCGAGTGCGTGATCGAGGTCGAGGACGACGGCGCCGGCGAGGACCCGGAGAAGGTGCGCAACGCGCTGGCCGGCGGCGCCGACTCGGTCGGGCTCGGCAACGTCGACGCCCGGCTCCGCAACGCCTACGGCGACGACTACGGCCTGGTCGTCGAGACCGCCCCCGGCGCCGGCACGAAGGTCATTCTCAGAATCCCGAAGTTCGCCCCAGGAGTGCACACATGAACCGCACCACCCAGGCAGTCGCCGCGCGGCAGGGCGCGCCAGGCGGCCGGCTGCGGATCCTGGTCGTCGACGACGAGCCACCGGCGGCCGACGAGCTCTCCTACCTGCTCACCCAGGACGCCCGGGTGGCGGAGGTGCGCACCTGCCTGAACGCGACCGACGGTCTGCAGCAGCTGCAGGGGTCGGGCGTGGACGCGGTGTTCCTCGACATCCAGATGCCGGGCCTGAACGGGCTCGAGCTGGCCCGGCTGCTGGCGCGGTTCAAGACACCGCCGGCGGTCGTGTTCGTGACCGCTCACGAGGAGCACGCGCTGGAGGCGTTCGACCTGCGTGCGGTCGACTACGTGCTCAAGCCGGTGCGCGCCGAGCGGCTGGCGGAGACCGTCACCCGGCTGATGGGCAGCATGCCCGAGGAGGAGCCGAGCGGTGACGTACAGATCCCCGTCGAGCTCGGCGGCGTCACCCGCTTCGTGTGGCGCTCCCAGATCACCCACGTCGAGGCACAGGGCGACTACGCCCGGCTGCACACCGCCGACGCCTCCCACCTGGTGCGGGTCCCGCTGACCCAGCTCGAGCAGGAGTGGGCCTCCGCCCGGTTCGTACGCATCCACCGCTCTCTCCTCGTCAACCTCGCCCACGTGACCGAGGTGCGGTCGGAGGCCGGGCGCTGCTCGGTCGTCGTCGGCGGCTCCGCCCGCGGGACCGAGCTGCAGGTCAGCCGGCGGCACACGCGCCAGCTCAAGGACCTGCTCGCCCGGCGCTCATGACCCCTCCCGACAGCAGAGCCTGATGACTGAGCCCCAACGCGTACGCGTCACCGGACCGCCCCGGCGACGCCCCGCCGTGCGCCGGGTCGACGTCGATGAGGACACCCGCCTCGGCGAGGTCTACCTCGGCTCGCTGATGCGCGCCCAGCTCTCGATCGCCGTACGCACCCTGGTGGTGCTCCTCCTCGGCGTCGGCTCGCTCCCGCTGCTGTTCTGGCTGGCTCCGGGCCTGGTCCGCACCGCGCCGTTCGGCGTACCGCTCCCCTGGCTGCTCCTCGGGGTGCTGGTCTACCCGTTCCTGTTCCTCCTCGGCCGCTGGTACCTGCGCGGAGCGGAGCGCAACGAGGCCAGCTATGCCGACCTGCTCCGCTCGGACGACGAGGCGCCATGACCTTCGACTCCGCCCCGGCGATCGTCGCGGTCACCCTGGTCACCCTGGCGACGCTGACCATCGGCACCTGGGGGCTTCGGTTCAGTCGGACCACGAGCGACTTCTACGTCGCCTCGCGGTCGGTGCGCCCCGGCCTCAACGCGAGCGCGATCGGTGGGGAGTATCTCTCGGCCGCCTCCTTCCTGGGCGTCGCCGGGCTGGTGTTCACCTCGGGCGCGGAGATGCTCTGGTATCCGATCGGCTGGACCGCCGGCTATCTCGTGCTGCTGACCCTGGTCGCGGCCCCTTTGCGCAGGTCAGGTGCCTACACGCTGCCCGACTTCGCCGAGGAGCGGCTCGCCTCACGCGGGGTGCGGCGGCTCTGCTCGCTGCTGGTCGTGAGCATCGGCTGGCTCTATCTGCTGCCCCAGCTACAGGGTGCCGGGCTGACCCTGGAGCTGGTCGCGAACGCCCCTCGCTGGGTGGGACCGGTGCTGGTCGGGACGGTCGTGCTGGTCAGCGTCTTCTCGGGCGGGATGCGCTCGATCACGTTCGTGCAGGCCTTCCAGTACTGGCTCAAGCTGACCGCGCTGCTGGTGCCCGTCGCTGTGCTGGTCGCGGTCTGGGGCGCCGACGGCGCACCTCGCGCCGACCTCAGCCAGGCCTGGTCGCTGCCCATCGGCACCGACACCACGACCGGCCTCTACGCCACCTACTCGCTGATCGCGGCGACGTTCCTCGGCACGATGGGCCTGCCGCACGTGGGCGTCCGCTTCTACACCAACCCCGACGGCCGCGCCGCCCGCCGCACGACCCTGGTCGTGCTCGCCCTCCTCGGCGTCTTCTACCTGCTGCCGCCGATCCTCGGGGTGTTGGGAAGGGTGTACGCGGCCGACCCCGTCTCCGCCGACACCCTGGTGCTCGAGCTGCCCGGGCTGATGGTCCCGGGCTGGGCGGGTGACGTCCTCACCGGACTGGTCTGCGCGGGCGCCTTCGCGGCCTTCCTCTCGACGTCGTCGGGCCTGGCGATCGCCGTCTCTGGCGTGCTCTCCCAGGACGTGGTCGTCCCCCTGCTGCGCCGCCGGGGCAGCCGCTTCGGCGGCGTAGCAGCCTTCCGGATCGCCTCTCTGGTCGCCGTCATCGTCCCGGTCGCCGGCGCCCTGCTGACCCCCAGCGTCGGTGTCGCCCGCGGCGTCGCGCTCGCCTTCGCCCTCGCCGCCGCGACCTTCTGCCCGCTCCTCCTGCTCGGCATCTGGTGGCGCCGGCTCACCGCCTACGGCGCCGCCACCGGCCTGGTCACCGGCCTGGTCACCACGGGGTCGGCCGTGGTGTTCACGATCAGCGGGTCGCGTACGGGCACGTGGGCGGATGTCGCGCTCGCCCAGCCCGCGCTGTGGGCGGTGCCGCTGTCCTTCGCCGTCATGATCGTCGTCAGCCTCGCCTCCGCCGCCCACGTCCCAGCCCACACCACCCGGCTTCTCGTACGCCTGCACACGCCCGAGCCGACGATCGAGCCGGCCGGCGCGCCCGCTCTGCAGCAGCGCTGACTCTCAGGAGACGGTGATCTCCGCACGGACCGAGGTCGTCCACCCGTGACCGTCACCGCCGTGAATCTCCAGCAGGTGCTGGCCCGGCGCAAGGGACTCGGCATACGCCCAGTGACCGGCGACATGCATCTTCGTACCGAACAGCGACCCCCCGTTCACAGGATTTCCGAGTGCGCCTCGCACCTTGATCGGGCCGGTCGAGTTCGCATCCATGGGAATCTCGCCACCGTCGAGCTTCACCACGCCGAACGATCGGGGAAGGTCGGAGTTCGTGAGCGCGTTGCGCGACCACATGCAGAAGGCGGGCATGAACAGCGGTCTCTCGGCGGGGACGTCGAAGCGGCGGGACGACGCACCACCGAAGTTCCCAGCCACGAACCAGACGTCCGTCGGCTGCTTGTGCCCGGCGAACGCTCCCGACTCATCCGCGATCGGAGAGGACGACTCATCGGACGAGGCTGCCCACTGGAGCCAACGGGCGGCGAGGCCCGGGATATCGGAGATCATGGCGGCGTAGGTTAACGCTTGATCCGATCCGACGGAGACGGGAGCGGGTTCGAACTCGCCATCTCGCCGAAGTACGCGCGGCCCGACGCGTCTCTCGCTAGTCTGACGAACCGTTCCTGGGCATGCCCAGGTCCTTCACGTCGATTCGGGAGCCGGCGATGGATGAGAGCTCGGACTTCGGCGCCGACCTGGGTCTGTACGCCACAGCTGCCGGTGGCCTCCTGGGCGCCTGGCATGCGGCCGGCGGACGTGAGATCGACGGCTTCGGAGACGTGGCGCTGACAGCGCTCGCGGCCATGGCCGGCGCGTTCGGCGGGCTCCTTCTCGGACTGCTCGTCGGGGTGGCGCTCCTGGCCGTCCACACTGTCGCGGTCGCACCTGCGGTCGGGTGGTGGCGGCATAGGAGGTTCGGGCGCGCGACGCTCGTCGTCCTGGCCTGGGCGGCGGTCATCACCGCCCTGCTCTGGTGGTGGCCCGACCGCTTCCTCCCTGCCTTCCTGATCGTGGGCTTCGGGGGCTGGTCGGTGTTCCTGGCTCAGCGGCGGTTCGGCGAGTCCGAGCACCTCGCCGTGCGGGCGATCCCGCACTTCGGCGGGGTCGCCGTCGCCACCCTGGTCGGCGAGCAGGTCGTCTTCGGCAACCTGCTCTCGACGACGTACGTCGCACCCGTGGTCCTCGGGATCGCCGGGTGGCTCTCGTGGTGCGGTTGGCGGGCGATGCGCACGTCGCCACGGCTCACGGTGCGCGCCGCGGCGGACATCGTCTGGTCGATCCAGCTCGGCCTGCTGCTGTCGCTGGTGATGGTGTGGCTGGCCGATGTCCTCTCCCTGAACCCGACCCAGGTCACCGCGACCAGGGCCGTGCTGGAGAGGGTGCAGGCGCTGACCGCGGTGCACTGGGCGTACTGGCTGACCGCCTACACGGGGATCGCCGTGAGCAGCTTCCTCGTGCTGCGGTGGCCGCAGCGCTTCGGTGAGGTCCGGCTACCGGTCTTCGGCGTGCTCGACACCGGGAAGCGGACGCTGGCCGGGGTCAACATCGGTCTGATGGTCGCGCTGGTCTTCACCATCACCGCAGTGCCCGTCTCCGAAGGCGCGTGGAAGCGGCAGGTCGAGGACCGATATGCCCTCGAGACGCGGCACATCGAGCACGCTGAGGGCGAGCAGGCGGCGTACGAGGCGATCCACCAGTACGTCACCGTGCACCGCCGCACCACCGCCGGCCTCGCGCCCGTCGTCACGGCGGTCCACGAGGCCGCGCCGGCCGAGCCGGGACAGCCGGTCTCGGACAGCGGCCTCGCCATCGCTCGTCAGCTCGGCCGGTTCCAGGCCGCGACGCTCGATCTCGCGGACCCACCATCGGCACGAGCCCCGGAGCTCCCCGGTGGCCCGGACGTGAGCGAGGCGCTCGCAGAGCTCGACGATGCCCAGCAGGCAAGGTCGGAGCAGGAGGCACGGACCGACCGGTTCGCGGAAGCCGCGGCGGCCGCGATCGCCAGCACTCTCGACATCCCCGACCTCGGACGCAGCGAGGTCGTCCACATCCTCAAGGCCTACCTCGGCGGCCTGGTCGAAGAAGGTCGGGTGCGGGACCTGGCCCGCCTGATCCCCGTCGACCTGCCCGCCCTCTACGACGCCGCCTACGACCTGACCCGGAGGGCAGCGATTCGCGCGGGTGTGGACGTGTGGGCGTTCAACGCGACGTACGGCCTCGGGCTGACCATGCCGGGCGAGACGCCGGAGCTGGACGAGGTCGTGATCCTCGCTCGCCAGACCCACCATCTGGCCGACGGCGGCAGTCCGTGTCCGGGGTGTGTGCATCCGCCCGACGGCGGTGGCACACACCCCGGTGGCGGTACGTCCGGTGGCGGCGGCCGGCGCGGGTAGACCAGCCGCTCGGCGCACGATTTCGACCGCTTGTCGCTCGACCGCACCGCCCACCGAGGGACCGCGCGTTACCCCGCGACGACCGGTCCGACCGACCCCTAATGTGACTGCGATCACACGTCGTCCGTCATCCACCCCCACGGAGGACGGCCTCGTCAACGAAAGGGTTAGACCGTGAGCGAAGAAGCGCACGACCAAGCCCACCGGCACGACCCGGTCTACGACAGCCTGCACGCCACAGCGGAGTTTCGCGCTCTGCGATCGGCGTACCGGAAGTTCGTGTTCCCGGCCACGGTGGCATTCCTGGTGTGGTACCTCCTCTACGTCTTCTGCTCCAACTGGGCCGAGGACTTCATGAACACCAAGCTCGTCGGCAACATCAACGTCGCGCTGGTCTTCGGGCTCCTCCAGTTCGCGACCACGTTCGGCATCGCCTACCTCTACGCCAACTACTCCAACAAGCACCTCGACCCGCTGGCTCGGAAGCTCGACGAGGAATACGAGATCGAGAAGAGGCAGCTCTGATGGACGGTAGCCAGATCCTCACCACGGTTCTCTTCCTCACGGTCGTCGCGATCACGATCGGCATCACCTTCTGGGCGAGCCGGCAGACGAAGACGGCCGCCGACTACTACGCCGGCGGCCGCGGCTTCTCCGGCTTCCAGAACGGTCTCGCCATCGGCGGCGACTACATGTCGGCGGCGTCGTTCCTCGGCATCTCCGGGGCCATCGCGCTGTCGGGCTACGACGGGTTCCTCTACTCGATCGGCTTCCTCGTCGCCTGGCTGGTGGCGCTGCTGCTGGTCGCGGAGGTGCTGCGTAACTCCGGTCGCTACACGATGGCCGACCAGCTGGCGTACCGGATGAAGCAGCGCCCGGTCCGCCTGGCGGCCGCGACCTCCACGGTCGTCGTCTCGATCTTCTACCTGCTGGCCCAGATGGTCGGTGCGGGCGCCCTGGTGGCCCTGCTGCTCGGCGTCGAGGACCAGGTGGTCAAGAACATCGTGATCCTGTTCGTCGGCGCACTGATGATCTTCTACGTCACCGTCGGCGGGATGAAGGGCACCACCTGGGTCCAGATCGTCAAGGCCGTCCTGCTGATGACCGGCTCGGCGCTGATCGTGATCCTGGTGCTCGCCCAGTTCGGCTTCAACCTCTCCGAGCTGCTCGGCTCCGCCGCCGACGCCTCGGGCAAGGGCGACGCCTTCCTCCAGCCGGGCTTGAAGTACGGAGCGAGCTTCACCAGCGAGCTGGACTTCGTCTCGCTCGGGCTCGCCCTGGTGCTCGGCACCGCCGGCCTGCCCCACATCCTGATCCGCTTCTACACGGTCCCGACCTCGGCAGACGCTCGCAAGTCGGTGCTGTGGGCGATCGGCCTCATCGGCGTCTTCTACCTGTTCACCCTGGTCCTGGGCTTCGGTGCGGCCGCACTGGTCGACCCGTCCACCCTGGACAAGGCCGGCAACCTGGCGGCACCACTGCTCGCCCAGGAGGTCGGTGGCGGTGAAGGCTCCATCGGCGGCGCCGTACTGCTGGCGCTCATCGCCGCGGTCGCCTTCGCCACGATCCTCGCCGTGGTCGCGGGTCTGACGTTGACCTCCTCGGTCTCCGTCGCCCACGACATCTACAACTCGGTGATCAAGCGTGGCAAGGCCACCGAGAAGGAGGAGATGAAGGTCTCTCGCTGGGCCGCGGCGGGCATCGGCCTGGTCGCGATCCTGCTGGCCATCCCGGCGCAGTCGCTGAACATCGCGTTCCTCGTGGCGCTGGCCTTCGCGGTCGCGGCCTCGGCGAACCTGCCGGCGATCATCTACAACATGTTCTGGGCGCGGTTCAACACCCGCGGTGCGGTCTGGTCGATCTACGGCGGCCTGATCTCCTGCGTCGGCCTGGTCTTCTTCTCGCCGGTCGTCTCCGGCAAGGTCGATCCGGCCACCGGTGACAGCCTCTCGCTGTTCCCGGCCGGCATCGACTTCTCCTGGTTCCCCCTGGAGAACCCGGGCCTCATCTCCATCCCGCTCGGGTTCTTCCTGGGCTGGCTGGGCACGGTGACGTCGAAGGAGCCGGAGACCGCTGAGCGTTACGTCGAGCTCGAGGTACGCGCCCTCACCGGCGCCGGCTCGGAGAAGGCGATCACGCACTGATCCACCCGATGGCGGGCCGTCGCTACCTCTGGTTGCAACGACGGCCCGCCATCGTTCTTTCCCCCGCACTACCCTGTGGCTTGAGCCACACATTTTTCGTACGTAGGAGTCACTGTGAGCGACGAGACCCTGTCCAACCTGCTGCACGAGAAGCGCCGGTTCGAGCCCCCGGCCGAGCTTGCCGCCGCTGCCAACGTCAAGGCCGATGCCTACTCTGCGGCCGACGAGGACCGCGACGCGTTCTGGGCCGCCGCCGCGGAACGGCTCAGCTGGTCCAAGCCGTTCGACCGCGTCCTGAACTGGGACAATCCGCCGTTCGCGAAGTGGTTCGAGGGCGGCGAGATCAACGTGGCCTACAACGCCGTCGACCGGCACGTCGAGGCCGGGCTCGGTGACCGGGTCGCGATCCACTGGGTCGGTGAGCCCGCCGACGACAAGCGGACCATCACCTATGCCGAGCTCAAGGACGAGGTCTCCCGGGCCGCGAACGCCTTCGAGGCGCTGGGCGTCGGCAAGGGCGACCGGGTGGCGATCTACATGCCGATGATCCCCGAGGCCGTCTTCGCGATGCTGGCCTGTGCGCGGATCGGCGCGATCCACACGGTCATCTTCGGTGGCTTCTCCGCCGACGCTCTCGCGACCCGCGTCGTCGACTGCGGCGCGAAGCTGATCGTCACCTCGGACGGCGGCTATCGCCGGGGCGCACCCTCGGCGCTCAAGCCGGCCGTCGACGAAGCGGTCACGAAGGTCGAGGCGACTCAGCCCGGCCTGGTCGAGAACGTCGTCGTCGTCCGCCGCACGGGCCAGGACGTCGACTGGAACGACTCGGTCGACAAGTGGTGGTCGGATGTCGTGTCGTCCGCGTCGACGGACCACACCCCGGTCGCGCACGACGCCGAGCACCCGCTCTTCGTGATGTACACCTCGGGCACGACCGGGAAGCCCAAGGGCATCCTGCACACCACCGGCGGCTACCTCACCCAGGCGGCGTTCACGCACTGGGAGGTCTTCGACCTCAAGCCCGAGACCGACGTCTACTGGTGCACCGCCGACATCGGCTGGATCACCGGCCACTCCTACATCGTCTACGGGCCGCTGGCCAACGGCGCGACCCAGGTGCTCTACGAGGGCACCCCGGACTTCCCGGAGAAGGGTCGCTGGTGGCAGATCATCGAGGAGTACGGCGTCACGCTCTTCTACACCGCGCCGACCGCGATCCGGACCTTCATGAAGCAGGGGCGCGCCATCCCGGACGGCCGCGACCTCTCCTCGGTCCGGCTGCTCGGGTCTGTCGGTGAGCCGATCAACCCCGAGGCCTACATCTGGTATCGCGACGTCATCGGCGGCTCCTCGGTGCCCGTGGTGGACACCTGGTGGCAGACCGAGACCGGCGCGATCATGATCTCGCCGCTCCCCGGGGTCACCCACGGGAAGCCGGGCTCGGCGATGAAGGCCCTGCCGGGCGTGGGCGCCGACGTCGTCGACGACAACGGCGCCTCGGTGCCGGACGGTGCCGGGGGCTACCTCGTGCTCACCCAGCCGTGGCCGTCGATGCTGCGTACGATCTGGGGGGACGACCAGCGCTACGTCGACACCTACTGGGCGCGTTTCAAGGACCAGGGGTTCTACTTCGCCGGCGACGGCGCGAAGAAGGACGAGGACGGCGACGTCTGGGTCCTGGGCCGTGTCGACGACGTCATGAACGTCTCCGGGCACCGGCTCTCCACGACCGAGATCGAGTCGGCGCTCGTCTCCCACTCCTACGTCGCGGAGGCGGCGGTCGTCGGCGCGACCGACCCCGACACGGGGCAGGCAGTGGTGGCGTACGTCATCCTGCGCGACGGGTCGCCGCAGGACTGCGAGAAGGAGCTCTCCGACCACGTTCGCAAGGAGATCGGCCCGATCGCGAAGCCGCGGCAGATCATGATCGTGCCCGAGCTGCCCAAGACGCGCTCCGGCAAGATCATGCGGCGGCTGCTCCGCGACCTCGCCGAGGGTCGCGGCGTCGGTGACACCACCACGCTTGCCGACCAGACGATCATGGATCTGATCGCGGCGGGGCAGGCGACCTCGACCGAGTAAGCCGCAAACTCGTGGTGCCGAGTCGGCGCATCTGACCCCGTGTCTCGCGAAGCGAAGCGAGCGGGAGGGT